>LGEU01000048.1 GCA_001507955.1 Methanobacteriaceae archaeon 41_258
TTCCTCGTCGGACAAGTGATGCGATTAACCCGGGGAAAAGCTGACCCCACAAAGACCCTCAAACTCATAAAAGAAAGGATCTAGGAGCCCCACACACAATGGCTAGGAAAATCATTGATCTGATGATATGGCACCCAAAGCGTGATATAAGAAAATGTAAGATAAGCTACCTTCACAGAGGAGCCCATAAAAACTTGAAAACCATAAAAGGCACAGACATAAAAAAACTTGAAAAGGGATTCATGATCCTTAAAAAAGGAACAGCCATACCATATCATAGGATAGTGAAAATAGAATGCGGGGACAGACTAATATGGAAAAAATGTGGAAAGGGATAACATGGCCAAGAAGGCACTAGTAAAAGATTACATGACAAAAGAAGTTATTTCAGTAACTCCTGACACTTCAACTGCTGAGATAATCAGGTTAATGAAAGAAACAGGGCACGACGGGTTCCCAGTGAGGGATAATGATAGTGTTATCGGCATCATAACAGCATTCGATCTTCTAATAAAACCTTGGGTAAAAACCGTTAAGGAAATAATGTCCACAGATGTGGTGGTGGCAGACCAGGACATGTCATTAAATGACGCTGCCAGAGTCATGTTCAGGATGGGAATATCACGCCTTCCAGTTATTGACAAAAACGGAAAACTCGTGGGCATCATCACCAACACAGACATAGTACGCTCACATATTGAAAGATCAACACCAATGAAAGTCAATTACTTCAAAAAGACACTAGAGCAACTCTACAATGTTAAACCAGAGGTTAAACGGATGAAAATACCAATATCAAAGCTCAGACCCACGCAGAGTAAAATATACGCTGATGAGCTTGAAGGGAGAATATACGAGATCAGAAAAGGACTTGCAGAACCCACAATAGTTGTCAAAACCGGAGACCGTTACATCCTAGTTGATGGACATCACAGAGCCGTAGCATCATATAAACTAGGCTATAAAGAAATAGACTCCTATGTAATAGACATGAAAAAAGACCTTAAACTTGGAATGGAAAAAACCGCAGATATTAACAAAATATACACTTTAGATGATGTTGAGATAATCGATGACGCCCAACACCCCCTTATAGCGATCACAACAAGCATGAAAAAAGCAAAATCGAGGAAAAAAGATGAAAAATGATATACTGGAGGAAGTCTACAAAGTCCTTGAAACACGCAGGGACAAACCAATAGATTCATACACATCCAATCTCATGAAAGACGATGAAAAAACTGGGGAGGATAAAATACTTGAAAAGATTGGGGAGGAAGCAGCAGAACTCATAATAGCATCAAAAAATGATGAAAACATCCTAGAAGAGGCTGTAGACCTCCTATTCCACACTTTTTTGCTCTTGGTCTATAAGGGTATAAAATTCGATGAAATCCTCGATGAATTCTCAAAAAGGAGAAAACCCCAATAGTCAGTCAAATGCTCTTATAATCTTAATTGCTAAAACTGCCGCTCCAAAACCATTATCAATATTCACAACCCCAATACCAGGTGAGCAAGATTGCAACATTGAATAAAGAGCTGCAAATCCACCTTCACCCACACCATACCCAATCGAAGTTGGGACTCCAATAACAGGCACATCCACTAAACCAGCGACAACCGATGGCAAGGCGCCTTCCATCCCAGCCACCACAATTATAATCTTAACATCCTCTTCAAGCATATCATATAAAGGTTGTACAAGCCTATGAATCCCAGCAACGCCAACATCATAGGCTGTGATAACCTGACAACCATACTCTTCTAGGATAATCCTAGCTTCTTCTGCAACTGTTATATCAGCAGTACCAGCAGTTATTATCCCCACCTTGGAATCTAGGGAAATTTTCTCATCCCTTTTCACAACCAGAGTATGAGCCCTCTTATAATATTTGATCGAAAATCCCCTCTTTTCAAGCGAACTTATCTTTTTGCGGATATTTTCAAATCTTTCAGTGTCTAGACGTGTTACGATCATCGGATCTGTTGGGGAAGACAAGAGAATCCGCACAATATCATCATCACTTTTACCCAATGCTAGGATAGCCTCTGGAAATCCCGTTCTTAACTTTCTCCCAACATCGAACCTAGCCACTTCCCTAATATCCAAAAATTGGCTCTTTATAAGCTTTTCAGCCTCTTCGATTGAAATCTTACCATCCTTAAGATCTTTAAGTACGGGTCTCACAATGGAGACCACCCCCCGATATGATAATATAATAAAGTCTACAATATACACTTTAAAAGGTAACCGGTGAGGTGTTAAATGTACAGGGCCCACATTTTAGTCCAGGGAATAGTACAAGGTGTAGGTTTCAGGCCAACGGTCTACAGGTTAGCGAATGACCTCGAACTTAAAGGCTATGTTAGGAATTTTGGTAACATTGTAGAAATAGTCGTTGAAGGGGAAAAGGAAACCATAAAAAAATTCATAACTGATTTGAAGTCGAAAAAGCCTCCAATATCAAAAATATCAGACATAAGGGTTGAATGGAATGAAATAAACCATTTAAGTTTCACCAACTTCAAAATCGAGGAAAGTTCCCCGAAATTTAAAGGAACATCTGTAATACCTGCTGATGTTGCAACATGTGAAGCATGCCTATCTGATATGAACAACCCAATGGATCGTAGATACCTTTACCCATTCACAGCCTGTACTGATTGCGGGCCAAGATTCACTGTAATCGAAGAACTACCCTACGACAGGGAAAGGACAAGCATGAAAGACTTCCCACTCTGTGAAGAATGTCAAAAGGAATACAAAAACCCATCAGATCGAAGATACCATGCAGAGGCAACATGCTGCCCGTTCTGCGGGCCAAAACTTTCACTATACGATGATAAACCCATCTATGTTGATGATCCGTTAAAGGAAACCGCTAAAATACTAGATGAAGGTTATATAGTCGCCATAAAAGGTATAGGTGGCACACACCTTGCATGTGACGCCACAAACGATGAAACAGTTAAAAGGTTGAGAGAAAGGCTGGGAAGACCATATCAACCCTTTGCTTGCATGTCACCCAACATCGAAACAATAAAGACCTTCGCAATAGTATCAACAGAAGAAGAAAAGATTTTAAAGTCAAGGAGACGGCCTATTGTCGTGCTAAAAAAAAGTGACCAATATGATCTCGCCCCATCAGTCGCACCAAGGCTACATAATATTGGTATAATGCTCCCCTATTCAGGCATACACCATATACTCTTCAAACATGCTGAAAAGCCTGCTTATGTAATGACATCGGCTAACAAGCCTGGAGAGCCGATGATAATCAATAACAAGGAAATACTTGGAAAACTTAAAGGTATAGCTGACTATTTCCTAATCCATAACAGGAGGATAGTGAATCGATGTGACGATTCTGTTGTTCGCTTCAGAGGAAATGACATGGCATTCATACGCCGATCCCGCGGCTACACACCAGAACCTTATGACCTTTCAAATTTATCATCAGATTCCAACATAGTAGCCCTAGGCCCTGAAATAGATGTTACATTCGCTGTTTTAAACCATGGAAAATGCTATCTTTCCCAGTATATTGGTAACACTACAAAATATGATACTACAAGGTTTCTTGAAGATGCCCTTAAGTATCTTATGAGAATAACAGGAACAGAAGAGATAGATGCAGTAGCCTGTGACTTGCATCCTAGATTTTTCACAACTAGACTTGCAGAAGAGTTAAGCAGAGAATACTCCGCCAAATTATTCAAAGTTCAACATCATCATGCCCATGCAGCCGCCCTTGCAGCAGATTCTGGAGTAGAGGAACTTGTATGTATCGCTGCTGATGGTGTAGGATATGGGGATGATGGCACGGCATGGGGTGGTGAAATACTATATTGCTTTGATGATCAGTATAAGAGACTTGGAAGCTTAACCCCCCAAAAGATGCCCGGCGGAGACTTATGCGCCATATACCCCGCCAGAATGCTCTTTTCGATTCTGGGAAATTATTATCCTCTTGATTACCTTGAAGAACTTTTTAAAGAGGAATACAAGAAATATTTCCCCCATGGTGAAAAAGAGATACAACTAGTGAGAAGGCAATTAGAAAGGGATATTAATGTCGGCATAACCACAAGCACGGGCAGGATCCTAGATTCCATCGCAACCGCACTTCATATATGTTCCAAGAGGACATATGAGGGTGAGTGTGCAATGAAACTTGAATCAGCCGCGTATAAGTCCTCAAATAACCTTGATATACCCTATAGGATATATAGGTACAAGGGTAGGTATGTGCTTGACACAACAGATCTTCTATTAAATGTGATGGAGCTTAAAAATACGGGTGAAAAAATAGTAGATATAGCGGCTGCTGCTCAAAGATCCATTTCAAGGGGTTTGGCTGAGATAGCTGTTAGGGTTGCGGAAGATGTTGGCACAGATATAATTGGAGGATCAGGGGGCGTATTCTACAATGAAGCTATAAGTCTCACGATCAAGGACTATGTTGAGGATAGAGGTTATAGGTTTATACAACATAAAAATTCGTGTGCAGGGGATGGTTCAGTATCCCTTGGACAAGCTGTGATCGCCACAAAAAGGCTATAGCGGATTTTCTTCTAGAATCTTCTCTGCTTTCCGTTTGAGGGATTCATAGACCCTTATCAACTTCTTTAATTCTTTCGCTGCCTTTTCATCACCCCCCTTTATTCTTGTCTCTATTTTCATGAGCCTTGACCATTCACTGGTGAAAAATTCCTCATTTTCTTCTATAAGGTCTATCTTGAAGGTGTTCTTGTTTATTATGATGCTAAGATGGATGTCATTAGAAATATTATAATATTTACGTGGCCTTCCACGTTCTATCTTCTTAAAGAAGGAATCTAGTATACCCACTTCTTCCATAGCCCTTAAATGCTCTATTATAGCCTTCTGGCCTATTTGCAATTCCCTTGATATCTGGCTTACGAATCTTGGCTCCTCCCTTAACAAATTTATGATTTCACGTCTTGTCCTGCATCCCATAACATCTAATAATGCTTCCATGTCCATATTATCTATATTCCTTGTCATTGTTATAATCTATTTGACGAAAGATTTATATAACGTTTTGTAACTATAACTTTCTTGAACCTAATATAACCTTTTGTAACTTTAATAGGGTGACCCAATGGCAAAACCAAAAAAGGAAAAATCCAAAAAAGAACTTGAAAAATGCACAAGAAAATTGAAAGAACTCCAAAAAGAGTTATCAAAGAAGGAAGATGAGATAGAAGAATACATTTCACACCTGCAAAGATTACAAGCCGACTTCGAAAACTATAAAAAACAAAGAGAAAAACAAGAAACCCAGATAATAGAATACGCCAATGAAAAACTCATACTAAAACTAGTAGACGTGCTAGAGGACATGGAACGGGCCATAGCCAACTGCAACAGCCCCAAGGACTTCGAAGATGGTCTAAATCTCATCTACAGAAAATTCAACAATATCCTAGAAAAAGAGGGCCTACAAAGAATACCCACTACAGGAGAAAAATTCGACCCATTCAAACACGAAGCCATCCAAATAGAAAAAAATGAAAAATACAAAAACGGTGAAATAATCGAAGAAATATCAAGAGGGTACATGTTAAAAGACAAGATAATAAAACCATCCTTAGTAAAAGTATGTAAAAAAGACTAACGGGGTGATTAAGTGGCGAAAAAGGAAAAAATCATAGGAATAGACCTTGGGACAAGCAACTCTGCCGCAGCAGTACTCATAGGAGGTAAACCCACAATAATACCAAGTGCAGAAGGCGCATCACTATATGGTAAAACATTCCCAAGTATAGTCGCATTCACAGAAGACGGACAAATGCTAGTAGGAGAACCAGCCAGAAGACAAGCAGTAACAAACCCAGAAAACACCATCACAGCCATAAAAAGAAGCATGGGCACCAACAGGAAAATAAAAATCCAAGACAAAGAATTCACACCACAAGAAATATCAGCATTCATACTACAGAAAATAAAAAAAGACGCGGAAGCATTCCTAGGAGAAAAAGTGGAAAAAGCAGTTATAACAGTACCAGCCTACTTCAATGACAACCAAAGAACCGCAACAAAAGATGCCGGCAAAATCGCGGGACTAGACGTTGTTAGACTAGTTAATGAACCAACAGCCGCAAGCTTAGCCTACGGCTTAGACAAAGAGGATGAAGAACTCGGCATAATGGTATTCGACTTCGGAGGAGGAACACTAGACGTAACAATAATGGAATTCGGAGGAGGCGTCTTCGAAGTACAATCCACAAGTGGAGACACACAACTCGGCGGAACAGACATGGACAACGCTATCATGAATTACCTAGCAGACGAATTCAAAAAAGAAACAGGAATAGACATAATGGAAGACGACAACGCCGTCCAAAGACTGAGAGAAGCCGCTGAAAAAGCCAAGATAGAACTATCATCAACAGTACAAACCGAAATAAACCTACCATATATAACAGCAGATTCAAGCGGCCCCAAACACCTCATACACACACTAACAAGGGCAAAACTGGAAGAACTAGTAGATCCAATCGTCCAAAAGTGCGCAGGACCAATGGAACAAGCTCTAAAAGATGCTAAAATGGGTAAAGAAGACATTGACAAGATAATATTAGTAGGTGGGCCCACAAGGATGCCGATCGTCCAAAAATTCGTCGAAGACTTCATGGGCAAACCAGTTGAACGTGGAATCGACCCAATGGAATGCGTGGCAATGGGAGCTGCCATACAAGGCGGCGTACTCGCAGGGGAAATAAAAGATATTGTACTATTAGACGTGACACCATTATCCCTTGGCATCGAAACACAAGGGGGTATATTCACCAAACTAATCGAAAGAAACACAACAATACCCACACGAAAGAGCCAAATATTCACAACTGCAGCCGACAACCAAACAGCAGTCGACATACACGTACTACAAGGCGAAAGGCCAATGGCAAAGGACAATATAAGCCTGGGCAGATTCCAACTAGTAGGCATACCACCCGCACCCAGGGGAGTGCCACAGATAGAAGTAACATTTGACATTGACGCCAACGGCATACTAAACGTGTCAGCAAAGGATCTTGGAACAGGAAAGGAACAAGCCATGAAAATAACAGCACCACATAAACTCTCAGAAGAAGAAATAAAAAAGAAGATCGAAGAAGCCAAAAAGTATGCCGAAGAAGACCGTAAAAGGCAAAAAGAAGTTGAAATCAGAAACAATGCAGACTCCATGATATACACAGCAGAAAAAACCCTAAATGAGTTATCAGAGAAAATACCATCCGACAAGAAAGAAAATATCGAAAAATTAATCAAGGAACTAAAGGACGAGCTTAAAGGAGATGACATAACCAAAATAAAATCAAAGACAGAAGAACTCACAAAAGCCATTCAAGAGATAGGCGCAACAATCTACCAACAAGTACAACAAGAAAGCAAAGATTCAGATGATACAATCGACGCAGACTACGAAGTAAAAGATTAACCTACCCCCACATTTTCTTGGTGAACTTATGCCAAAAAAGGATTATTATGAAATCCTAGGCGTTGATAGGAACGCCAGCAAAAAAGATATAAAAAGAGCCTACAGGAGACTGGCTAGAAAATATCATCCAGACGTTAGCGATGATCCAAATGCTGCTGAAAAGTTTAAAGAGATCAGCGAAGCCTACGCTGTATTATCCGATGATGAAAAAAGGCGAAGATATGACCAATTTGGGCACGCTGGCATGGAAGGGTTCACACAAGAAGACATATTCAGGAACATAAACTTCGAAGACATATTCAAAGACCTAGACTTTGATTTCAGCAGCATATTTGACATCTTCAATTTTGGCAGAAGAAGAAAAGGCCCCCAACGAGGAGCCGACATAAACTACAAACTCGAAATAACACTAGAGGATGCGTACACCGGCTTGGAAACCGATATAAAAGTCCCACATACAAGAAAATGTCCTGTCTGTGATGGGTTGAAGGCAGAACCCGGCAGCAACACAAGAACATGCCCCACCTGTAACGGCACAGGACAAGTAAGACAAGTACAAAGGACCTTACTTGGCCAAATAATGAATATAACAACATGCCCAGATTGCGATGGGGAAGGTAGAATCATTGAAAAACCATGCAACAACTGTAACGGCACAGGAATGGTGAAAAAGACGAGCACAATCCATATAAGAATACCCCCGGGGGTCGAGGACGGTTCAAGGTTAAGGATCCCGGGAGAAGGTGAAATGGGCCCTAGGGGCGGGCCCCCAGGCGACCTTTACGTGACGATAAAAATAAAACCACACAAATTATTTGAAAGGAAAGGGGCTAACCTCTATCTCGAAAAGCCAATAAGTTTTGTCCAGGCAGCCCTAGGAGATATAGTGGAAGTCCCGACCATGGAAAAACCAGTCAAACTTAAAATACCCGCCGGAACCCAAACCGGAACCACATTCCGTATAAAAGGTTATGGCATGCCACATATCAACTGGGAAGGCCGCGGCAACTTATATGTGAAAGTGAGAGTTGTAACGCCACAAAAGTTGAATAAGAGACAAAAGGAACTTTTAAGAGAATTTGCGAAGGTTAGCGGTGATGAAATCGAAAAAGAAAAGGGTTTATTTCAGAGAATGAAAGATGCTATAATATATTGATGGAGCATGCCGAGAGTAACCCCCCTTCTGTTCGCGGGCAGCATTCATCTAGGCGGGCTACCTCTGCCTCGTACAGTGCTCATCGGCAGCATTTGCCCTTGCATCCCACGGGTTTGGCCGTTTCACCGATCCCCCCAGTGTCAATCAACCCCTTCAATGAGTTGGGGCCTCATTATCATCCAATCTGGGGGACGTGTCGTTTCTGCTCCAGAGCCCAGCCTCTCGGCTGATGCCTTGCGGCACCGTGGTTCCTGTATGATGGGGGGAGTTTCCTCAGCCCCACCACACGATGAGTGTGGGGGACCGGCAGCTGCCCTTCGGCTTACTCCATCAGAAGAATAATGTTGGATAGCGGGGCCTAGATTTGAACTAGGGATCTCGGGGTTATGAGCCCCGCGGGATCACCAGACTACCCCACCCCGCTAAAT
>LGEU01000049.1 GCA_001507955.1 Methanobacteriaceae archaeon 41_258
CTTCTGGTTTTGTTGGTGTTATTTTTGTGTGTTCTTCTTTTTCTGTTTCTTTGGTGATTTCAGGGGTTTCTTCTGGTTTTGTTGGTGTTTTTTCTGTTGGTTTGGCGGCTTCAGGAATTTCTTCAAGTTTTTTGGGGGGTGTGGGCTCGAGTTTGTATACCTTGTTTATATCTATTAAGTAGTCTATTTGGGATCCTCTTACTTCGAATAATTCTATGAGTGTGTCTATTTTGTCGACGATTTCTAGGATTTTTTTCATGGCTTCTGATTTCATGTATCTGTCGTATGAGGCTGCGACTGGGGTGCCGTTTTTGAGCAGTATGTGGCCTTCGCTTGAAGCGTGTGTGATTCTGATAAATCCGTTATGTCTTTTTCTGGCAAGTTTTTCTAAGAATTTATCGAAATCTACTTCGTCACCATAGGAGACGTATGATGGTCTTGTGATTGGTAATTCCATTTATCACTCCCCTCTTGGGGTTTATTCTTTTTTGATAAGTTTTATCTCTGGGGGTGTGATGATTATGATCTCCTTTTCGTTTTTACATAATAGTATGGCTTCTGCCTTCTCTGTTTCTTTAAGGTTTTTTAGTTTTTCCCCGGCCATTTTGAAATCTTCTAGGGATTCTGTTTTTAAGCGGCTTAAATCTAGTATTACTGGGTTTTTTTCTTCTGTTATCTGGACTATGACGTCATCGATGTCTTCGAGGTTTTTTGCTTTCATTAATATTATCTCATAGAAGGAATGTTCTGGTACTATGATTGTCTCGGTTTCTTCTTTTTCTTCCTCCTCGTCCAAGCCCATGGTTTCCTTTAGGAAATTTATAACATCTCGCAATTTATATCTCTCCTATATAATCTATGATGGCATCTAATAATTTAGAGGAGCCCCCCATTTTCACATCAGCGACTGGAAGGTTATATTGGTTTTCATATTTCCTTATTAACTTTTCTTTTATATAATCATTTATGTTTCTCAGATTTAGGGAAATACCCACAACTTTCGTGGGTTCAATAGCCTCTATTGCCCTTATTTCCTCTTTTATGCCCCTAGGGTGCCTGTAGGGGTGTTTGGGCCTGTGACATACTATGCATGCATCTGGCATCGACCCTACTAGGATTGCGGCTGATAAGCCCCTTGGATGGGGGTTTTTTCTTTCTGTTAAACTAGCTTGGCTTTCGATGAATATTATATCAGGATCCTTTTTTTCTTCCATGTATTTTATTGTGCCCATTAGGGCTGCTGCGACGTCCATTACAGATAAGCTGCCTGCCCTGAAGTTAATATCGATTGGCGCCTCTAATCCCATCTCATCAGTGGATATTACCGCGGGTTTCAAGCCTCTGTTTTTGGCTTCGATGCCTAACATCCTTGTGGTGGTTCTCTTGCCACATTCTTGTGAAGTCCCCCCTATGTACACTACTGGGGTTTTGTGTTTGTAATTTATTTTTGGCAGGATTTCCGTACAGTGTGGTGGGGCCACTCCCATGACTTTTCGGACGTTATCCAAACGAGGACTTATTTCTAGGATTGAGACGTTTTTTTCCTGGGCGAATTTTACTAGTGACTGATTTTCGGCTAGTGGCAGTGATCTGAATGAGGTTACAACATTTTTGCCTTCGTTTATTGCTTGGACTGCATATTTTAGTGCAGTTCCTTCGGCTCCAATAGGTAACATTATGGCGACGCTCTTTGCAGGTGTCTTCTTGAGGAGCTCGAGGAGGTTTGATGATACTATGGAGCCGCAGAATTTTTTTCCATGCTTTGATGGGTCGTCATCTACGAATCCTACCGTTTCCACTCCTTCGAAGTTTGCGAATTTTTCTCCTCCACCACCGCAGCCTATTACAATGAATGGGTTGAGTTTTTGAAGTTCTTTTACAGAAGATAAAATGTACAAAGAATCACTCCTTAACATTTTATGTTTGAGGATAATAGAAACTTTAATTAGTTATGTGTACTTACCTAATATAATAAGTTGATAAATATATAAATCTAGGGGATAGATAATATGGTTGAAATGATTGAAAGGGTGCTTAAGGATCTGGGTAGGATTAATGGTGTTAACGGGTCTTTGGTTGTCGGAAAGGATGGTCTCATAATAGAGAGTGAAGTCCCATCCGGTATAGATGCTGAACTTGTAGCTGCAATGGCGTCAGCAGTATTCGGTACGGCTGAGAGGTCAGCTGAGGAAATCCAACAAGAACCGCTTGAACAGGTGACAATAGAAGGTAGTAGGGGTAAAACATTGATGATTGATGCTGGTGAAGGCATACTTGCAGTTATAACAGATGTTGATATAAACCTTGGATTAATAAGGCTTGAGATGAAAAGAAGCGCAGAGAGGGTGAAAGATCTACTAACATGAATTTGGATCTCACTTTAGGCTGGAAAGATGCGCAGGAACATCTAAAATACTTGGCCTTTGGAGAGTAGGGGTATTGAGGAAACCATATGTAATATTGATAGGAAGCGCCTCCGGCATAGGTAAATCCACAATAGCCGCAGCCATAGCCAGTGAATTGGGTATAAAACATCTTATAGAAACCGATTTTATCCGGGAAGTTGTGAGGGGGATCATTGGACCGGATTATGCTCCCGTACTCCACAGATCATCATTTGATGCTTACACCGCCTTGAGAGAGAAAGAAAGATTTGAGGATTATACAGCACTAGTAAGCGCGGGCTTTGAAGAACACGCTTCCTTTGTCATACCCGCCATCGAAAAGGTCATAAAGAGGGCCATCGACGATGCGGATGACCTAGTCATAGAGGGAGTACATTTAATCCCAGGCCTTATAGACATAGCCAAATTCAAAGATGAAGCTTCAATACACTTTTTCATATTATCAGCGGATGAAGAACTCCACAAAGAAAGATTCGTCAAAAGGGCGATGGAAATCAAAAGAGGCGGTAAACATCTTGAATATTTCAAGGAAAACAGGATCATACATGATCATCTAGTGAATGAAGCGAAGGAACATAATGTACCAGTGATTGACAATGAAAGTGTAAACTGTACAATAAAAAGGATGCTGTCATTTATAAGAGAACACTGCAAACTGATAACATTAAAGCATCCAGTAGATAAACTAAGTGAAATGATAGATATAGTGATTAGAAAATGTGGTGGACGTATAGTAGACGTCTCCTATTATATACCAGGATTTTCAGAGCCTCTTAAAAGGGAAGTGAATGTATATGATCCCAGGGAGGCTCAAAGGTTCCTTGACAGGCTTCAAAGCAATCCTAAACGAAAAAGGGATCTTGAAAGACTCTACAGATTATCGAATAATATACACTCACATACAATATGCGCACCAGACAAAGAAAGTCTTAGTAAGATAATCCAAGAACTTGACAAAAAAGGACTACTATACAAAGGAGAGGATGATCAACCATGAAAATTGATTGTCCAGTATGTCATGCCCGGAAATCATTGGAAATCACCACCCACCTAGAGAATATACCCTACTTTGGGGAGATCATGGAATCCACACTCATATGCCATGAATGCGGATACCGCTACAGCGACGTTCTCTGTTTAGACCATGGAGACCCCATGAGATACTCTTTATGGGTAGAACCTGAAACCCTAAATGCGAGGGTGGTTAAATCACAATCAGCCACTATAAGGATACCAGAACTTGGCTTAAAGGTTGAGCCGGGGTCAAGATCAACAGCTTATATTTCAAATATTGAAGGGGTTATTGATAGATTCCAAACAGCTATTGAAATGGCTTTAGAACTATTTGAGGATGAAAAGGCCCAGCAAAGGTCTCTCGAGTTACTAGAGGATCTTGAAAAGGTTAGGAATGGTGAGAAAAAGGTTAAGGTTATAGTGGAGGATCCTATGGGGCAGAGCTTCATAGACCATCCAAGGGCTTCAAAGCGCAAGTTGACCAGTAGAGAAATCAAAAAACTTAAAACGGGCTTTATAACAATCGAGAGATAACCCTGTTATTCCTCTCTTAATTTCATTGTACGTTCAACGTCTAAGACTAGAGAATCACAGTCTGCTTTTATAGCCTCTAAATGCTTTATTATCCTCTCTTTTTCCTTGTTTATCCTTTCTATGTTCTTATAAGGGTATATGCATTCTTTGAACATGTCATATTCCACTGTCGCATAGGGATACTTATTTAATTCCTTGCAAATCTTCGCTAGTATTTCACCTAGGAATTTGTTCATCTCGACCTTGACCCTCTCCCTTATCATCTTGTCGCTGTCGAGATATTGCTTCATAAGTCTTACAACCTCAGCCTTTGCAAATGGTAGTTCTTCCTTCTCACTTTCCTGAACCATAATAATTTACCTCCCTTCCATTTTATAGTTAGAGTGCCCTCTATATAAATATTTGGATAATTGAAAAAAGCTCGAATTTTTTGGGTGGAGTAAAATCATATGTTGAAAAATATTAAAGACAATTTTAACTAGGATTAAAAGAGGCTAAATTTTGCTTATTTCCAGGCTTAAATCTATTACAGGCGTTGAATGCGTGATAAAACCCAATGATATTGCATCAACCCCGGTAGCTGCATATTCACCGATATTATCAGGTTTTATGCCACCGGAGGCCTCGAGGATAACATTATCCCTTAGGTTCTCCCTTTCAAGGGCCTTGATAACATCCTTGATAAGTGATGGTCCCATATTATCAAGGAGTATTATATCAGCACCACACCTCGCAGCTAGGATAGCATCCTCAACAGACTCAACTTCTACTTCTATCTTCTTTGTGAAACTTATATAAGATCTAACTTTCTTGATAGCCTCCTCCAAGTCTCCGATGAGGGAAACATGATTATCTTTTATCATGGCACAATCGTCGAGTCTGAAACGGTGAGTGTCACCACCACCAATACGGATGGCTTGTTTCTCCCACCATTGCAAGCCAGGTGTTGTCTTACGAGTTCCAGCAATTATAACATTAGGATTGTATCTTCGCGCTTTCTGCACTAGCTTGTATGTGGTAGTGGCTATACCGCTCATCCTCATCATCAGATTAAGGAGGGTTCTTTCAATTAAGAGGATATGCCTTGCACTTCCTTTTATTGATAGTATGGCTTCATTCTCTCTTATCTTATCACCGTCTAGTTTATATGGCTTAAAGTCCAAGTTAAAATCATCACATGTAATCTCAGCAACCTCAACACCGGCTATTATACCCTTATCCCTGGAGACGATCTCTGCTTCAGCTTCCAGACCAGCCGCTATAAGTGCGTTAGTTGTTATATCCTCAAAGCCCACATCCTCTTTTATTAATTTCCTCATCATATCAATCAAACTACTCACCCTCCTTTATGATATATTAACAATGGAACTATAAACCTTTTACAAAAGGGGGATGGCGTGATAAAAATGGAACTAATATTCCTTGGAACATCAGCAGCAATACCCTCCAAGAAAAGGAACCATAGCGCAATAGCTTTAAAGGCATTCGGTGAAGTGTTCCTATTCGACTGTGGAGAAGGAACCCAACGGCAGATGGCAAAGGCAAAGGTAAGCCCCATGAAAATAAAAAAAATATTCATAACTCATTTACATGGAGACCATCTCTTAGGCTTGCCAGGGATGATCCAGACAATGGCATTTAGGGAAAGAGAAGAACCTCTACACTTATTCGGCCCCCCGGGCCTTAAAGAGATGCTTGAGGCGGCGATGAAACTTGGATATTTTTCAATGAATTTCGACATTTATGTGCATGAGATAGGCCCTGGTAAAATCATGGAAACAGAAGAATATATTATAAGTTGTGCCGAGACAGAGCACACAGTACCTAATTTATCATATTGTTTCGAGGAAAAGAAAAAACCTAGATTTTTAAGGGATAAAGCTATAAAGTTAGGTTTAAAACCTGGACCAGCCTTTGGGAAACTCCATAGGGGCATCCCGGTACGTTTAGGTGACAAGATCATAAAACCAGAAGAAGTTCTTGGAAAACCGCGCAAGGGTATTAAGATAACATATTCAGGTGACACAAGACCATCCCAGAACCTTGTAAAATTGGCTAGAGACTCCCATATACTCATCCATGAAGCCACATTTGAGGCGGGTAAAGAGGATAAGGCCATGGAAACCGGGCATTCCACGGCTTCTGAAGCCGCTGAGATTGCTAAAAAATCTAATGTGAAGAATTTGATTTTAACACACTTGAGCACCCGTTACAAACGTTCAGATATTATTGAAATGGCGGCTAGGGAAATATTTAAAGATAGTATAGTAGCCCATGATCTCATGTCTGTAGAGGTGAGAAAATATGCAACTAAACATGATAATTGAAGCTTTAATCGTTATAGGAGCGGCACTGTCTCTTACATTTATTATAACAAGGTGGATTTCACGTTTACTTTATAAAAGCGCGGAAAGGTGGGAGTTAGATTTAACATTAATACAAGTATTGAATGATATAATAAAATACACCTTATACATATTAGCGGCAGCCATAATCTTGAAATGGTTTGGGATCGATCTCACTGGACTAATTCTGAGTATAGGTATTGTAGGTGTTGCAGTGGGCTTTGCTGCTAGGGACACGTTAGCAAATTTCATATCAGGACTTTTCATACTCGCGGATAAGAGTTTCAAGGTTGGTGACGTTATCGAAGTTTCCAACCAGAAAGGTACTGTTACAAAGATGGGCTTTAGGACAACGAGAATCTGCACCCCTGACAATAAGATTATAACAATACCAAATTCCTCATTTTCCAAGAACCCATATGTTAATTATACTGCATCTCATAAACGTAGGATAGACTTTAAAGTGAACATACCCTTGGAGGTTGATATAAAAGAATTTGAAGAGAAAATAAAAGAGACAATCAAAAAAATAGATGGTATCTTACCAGAACCAGAACCCAGTCTCATCATATTAGAGATTGCAGATACTGGTATAATCGCTAAGGTAACAGCTTGGACGGATAAAACAGATAAAGTCGTCTATTACAAGTCTATGATAGGAGAAAATATCAAACAATTTATTAAAAGGTGAAAAATGAGAAGATATAAAATATATTCGATAATTATAATCATTATTTGTATAATGATCTCATCTCTAATCATAATAAAAGGATGCCAAGATTATGAAAAAGTAAAGAATTCACAACGCCACCTCGAAGAATACAAGAAAGCTCCAAGGGAGCTTCTAAACCCCGAAATCCACACTAATATGGAGCATACTATCATAGGAAAATTGATAATACCCAGCATTGGCTTAGAAGCATGGATAAGAGAGGACACAGTTAATGCTTATGATTCTGTTTACCATTACCCTGAAAGTGTAATGCCTGGAGAACCCGGAGACTGCGGCCTGCTAGGACATAGAACAAGATATTCAGGGCCGTTCCAATTAATAGGAAACTTAAAGCCAGGTGACATAGTAATAATAGAGGACTTCATAAACTCCAAAAAATACACATACAAAGTAATATCCAATGGCGAAGATATAAGGTGGGACTACAAAGAAAATCCCATAAGATTCGCACAAACAGGAAAAGCAAAACTAATGCTCATAACATGTTACCCCCCAGGGAGAACAGACGCTGCATGGATAACATACTGCGAACTTGTAAACACTCAATAAGAGGTTTTCGAAATGCACATCTTCGATGAAATCTACCAAGATTTCAAGAAAATAAATGGATTCAATGGAATAATAGTAATGGATGATCAGAGCATCCTATATGACAAGATAACACCAGAAAAGGTCGACAAAACGAAAATAGAATCCATGGCGAGAGTTATAAACGAATCATCACAGAAGTTGCTTAAAAGAACAGGGCAAGGCCGCTGCAAGACAATAATCCTAGAATTCCAAAAAAACAACATGATACTCTTAGATATTGAAGAGATACACCTTCTGATAATAGCAGATAAAAGCGCCAAACTTGGCCATGTAATCCTCGTATCAGAAAAAAACAGGAAAAAACTTCACAAGATAGAAAAGGTTAGTGAAGTTCCAAGCAAAATAAAAAAGGAAACCACCCCAGAAGAACCCAGAAGCTTACCCGGGGAAAAAGAGGAGGTTAAAGGCTTACCTGAAATAAAACCGCCAATTTCATTCCCCACCATGGAAAAGGAGGTTAAAATACCCATTAATGAAAAAGAAAAAATCGAATTAGCCCTTGAAATATATGAAAATATACTACTTGCAATGTCAATTGGAGCCAGCAAAATAATGGGAGTGGCACCAGCCAGGGGAATGTTGAAAAAATCATTACCATACAATAAATGTCCACAGATCCTCAAAGGTGTTGAAGTTAAAGCAAATGCAGCCATAGAATTCAACACCATAAAATCCAATATAGAAAGATTCCAATACAAGCCAGATGACATCATAAAGGATCTCAATGGTATAATATGGTCCATAACGGAAAATTATGGCAGAGTAATGGGATATGATGCATTCAGGGGTATGATAAGACCGGAATTTAAATCAATCTATGAAACATATGGCATGGCAATGAAAGAACTTGGAATAATAAATGGAATACACCCAGAACTTAAAAAACTCTGGGAAGAACCAATATAACCACACCATGGTTATACCCACGCATACTGGATAGGCTAATGGGAGCAAAAACAAAATGCTAGGAGAAAAAGAACTCATAAGGATTTTCCCAGAATTTGAGGACCTAATACAACCCGCAGGTATAGATCTACGCATAGACAAAGTATTTGAACAAGCAGGACCCGCCTCACTCATAGATGACGAGAAGAAACTACCAGAACTCCGAAAGTTAAAACCTCCAATTTTTAATTTAAAACCTAAAAAGGCCTACCTAGTAACCGTGGACAAAAAAATAAAAATCCCAAAGGGTTATGCTATGATATACCTTCCCCGTTCAACACTACTAAGATCATTCATAGGAGTGCACACAGCACTTGGAGATCCAGGATTCCAGGGCAGACTAAGATTCCTATTATATAACTACGGGGACTTCCCCTATAAGATAAAAAAGGGGGAGAGAATAGCACA
>LGEU01000050.1 GCA_001507955.1 Methanobacteriaceae archaeon 41_258
GCAGAATTAAATTCGACAATATATTCCATTATAAGTGGAGAAGCAAAAATAGAAGACACAATCCAGGAGACAATGATCCCCAACCTTTATATTATACCAAGCAATCTTGCTCTCAGCGGCGCGGAAGTGGAACTTACTAGCCAAATAGGATACCACACCATACTCAAAGAAGCTATAGATCCCATAAAAAGAGATTTTGACTACATATTCATCGACGCCCCACCATCCCTTGGAATACTAACATTAAATGCCCTCGTTGCAGGCGATAGCATCATAATACCAATACAAGCAGAATACTACGCACTTGAAGGGATGGCCGATCTCCTTAAAACCATGAAATTAGTTGAAAACCGCCTAAGGAGTCCATGTCCAATAAAAGGCATACTATTAACACTCTATGACGGAAGAACCAGACTTGGAAGAGAAGTCTACCAAGAAATTAAAAGCTTCTTCTCGCCACAAGAATACATTTTCAAAACAATAATACCCAGGAACATCCGCCTAGCAGAAGCTCCAAGTCATGGGAAACCATGCATAATCTATGACAAGGACTGTAAAGGTTCTAAAGCATACCTCAAATTAGCAGAAGAACTAATTGCAATGGAGGACGAAAAATGACAAGGCAAAATAAAAGTCTCGGAAAGGGTCTTGACGCGCTAATAAAAACAAAATCGACAACCATGCCACGAAAGGAAGTCACACCCACCACCCACCCTAAAGATAAAGTCAGAGAAGTTTTGGAGGATGTTAAAAAGAACCCTAGAATAACATTATGGTCTGCAAGATCGGCTGCAGTTTTAAGATACTTAAAGAAGACAAAACCAGAATTTAGCATAAGTAGGGAGGCATCTCTCCTGATCGAGGAAGCTGTTAAAAACAAATATCCTGAGATATGGGATCTATTCTCAGAACTTGAACAAGGAGATCATTGAAACTTATCTAAACTACTTTGATAACCATCAATGTACAAGAATTTTTCAGCACGTTTAACCCACGCACCAATCCCCTTAAGTTCATCTAGACTATTTATTCTGCTTTTCCTCCTTTTTGAGATTATCCTCTTTGCTGATATGGGGCCGATACCAGGTACTCGTATAAGTTCATCATAGGTAGCGGTGTTAATATCTAATGGAAAAATGTCACTTTTGAGCGCCGCCACATACTTCGGATCCATTTCCAAATCTAAAAACCCACCATCATTGAATTCAAATTCGCCTAGTTTAAAATTATAAGATTTCAATAATGCGTCGGCTTGATATAAACGTATTGAACGTCTGGGGTCTGGTTCTGGTTTATTCTCTAATGGAGTGCCCTCTAAGGCTTGGAAGCTGCTGAAATATGTTCTTTTAATATCTAATTTATCATAAAGCCATGATATCCTCTTCAGAATTTCTTGGTCGGTTTCTTCAACTGCGCCTATAATGAATTGGGTGCTTTGACCAGAAGGAGTAATATCAGGGTTCTTGTCATGGATTTTCTTTATCCATTTCATTCTCCTTATAATATCTATTTTATAATCCTTGGTTGATGAAAGGGCTGAAAGTCCATCTGCTGTTGCTGTTTCAAGGTTGATACTCACCCTATTTGACAATTCCATAGCCCTTTTAATCAACTCCCTTGAAGCTCCTGGCAAAATTTTAAGGTGTATATAACCATCATATCCTTTTTCATGGCGCAGGATCCTCACTACTTCGATAAGTTTCTCCATTGTATTATCAACATCATCTATCGTAGCTGAACTTAAAAACAAACCATCCACGTACCTTTTTTCATAATAATCCATGAAAATCTTGGATAATTCACTTGATTCTAGTTCAATACGTGTGAATTCCCGTTTACTACAATTTATACAATATTTACAATCGTTGAAGCATTTGTTACTAAGCAAAACCTTAAATAGAGGAACTTTACAACCTTTCATGCTACTATAATATATTCCTGGAACGTTCGCATTTCTTTGCCTTTTATCTGCACTATAATCACATAGGTCAAATTGTGCAGAATCACTTAAAATTTGCACTTTCTTTTTAAGGCTCATCATATAAAATTCTGTTCAAGCACCTTAATAGATTTTGTGAATAATCAAGAAATTATATATATGACCCTAAATTTTATATATGATGTTTTTTTGAAACTTCTATAAAATACTTAAGATGCCTTTTGGATTGGAGGCTATGGGACGACCTTTATCTTTACTTGCAAGACACCTTCCAAGAGGGGGGAATACGCAAAAGTAATAGTATCCAAGTTTATAATAACTCAAAAATCAGGAAAGAGAACTCTTAGAGTCTAGGCAATGGTGTGAATTTGCCAGTTGAGGAAGAGAGTCCTAAATGGGCGATCATTCACGAAGCCCTTGTCCAACAAGTTAGGGATACTCCACTTCTACTTCTTCACAGTTTTAGATAGTATGAACTTTTTTGTAGGGTGAATTTAAATAGGAGTTTTATTGGACTTTATATTATGAGAGTTGTGCTTGCAGGTAGTGGGAGTGCTGTTGGTAAAACCACAATTTCTACTGGTATAATGAGGGCGTTGTCTAGTGAAGGTGTTCAACCATTTAAGGTTGGCCCAGATTATATAGATCTATCTTATCATAGTATGGCTACGGGTAATCCTTCACGTAATCTTGATTCATTTTTCATGTCAGAGGGGCAGATCAGAGAAGCATTTATGAGGGGCATGAGGATCTCTAATGCACGAATGGCTATTATTGAAGGTGTTAGAGGTTTGTATGAGGGTATAAGTCCCATTGATGATGTTGGGAGCACTGCATCAATAGCAAAGGCTTTAAACGCCCCTGTAGTGTTGATAATTGATTCCAGGAGCTTGGTAAAAAGTGCAGCTGCAATAGTACTTGGTTTCAAGGCATTGGACCCCGCAGTTAAAATTGAAGGTGTGATCCTAAATCAAGTGAAAAATAGAAGACATTATCTTAAAGCTAAAAGAGCTATAGAAAAGCTTTCAGACACTATAGTAGTTGGTGGCATACCTAGAAGAGAAGATTTAAAAGTTGAACAGAGACATTTAGGATTGGTGCCCACAGTTGAACGTGAAAATCTAAAATTTTCAATAGAAAAGTGGGGAAACGTAGTAGAAGAATATATTGACTTGGATGAGCTCAAAACTATAATGAAAAATGCTGAAAAAATAAAGGGCGAAAGAGAACCCCTCTGGCAGGTGAAAAACAATAAAAAGGTTAAAATAGGCATAGCCTATGACGAAGCATTCAACTTCTACTACATAGAAAACTTAGAAGCCCTAAAAGATAATAAAGCCCATTTATATTATTTCAGTCCGATACATGATGAGGAGATCCCTGACGTCGACGGAATTTACATAGGCGGAGGCTACCCCGAAATCTTTGCAAAAGAACTTGAAAAAAATGCTTCAATGAGGGAGTCCATCAAAAAGTTCCATGAAGATGGAAAACCAATATTCGGCGAATGCGGGGGTCTATTATACCTTTCAAGATCCTTGGATGGACATGAAATGTGCGACATATTCCCTTACAAGTCCTCAATGACGCGTAAAGTTCAAGGTTTAAGTTATGTAATAGCAAAATCAGAAATAGACAATATAATATCTCCAAGAGCTGAGATATTTAGAGGACATGAATTCCATTATTCAAACATACAAGTTACGGGCAATCCACAGTTTGCATTTAAAATACAAAGAGGGAAGGGTATAAAAGAGGCGATGGATGGTCTCACGTCTAAAAAGACCCTCGCAAGTTATATTCACATACATGCAGCTTCATGTCCCACATTTGCAGCAACACTAACATCCAATGCACTAGACCAATAAGATGATATCCATGTCCGGGAATAGGGATATTTTCTCACCTTATATCATACTTGTTGCAATCATAGCATATCTTTTAATGGCATATGTGGCGTTCCATTATAAAATCAGAGGCTTAAATTTCCCATCACTAGTTTCCATAATCTACATTAGTATAGGTTCGCTAGTCTACATCTTAGGAGTTTTAACATCTTCAAATTTCAAATCGCCCTTATATTCGAGGGTTAAAATGGAGTTCAGCCCCCGTCATGAAACACTATTATTAATTCTCGCAATATTATCCATAATATTGACGACGTGGAACCTGTACAATGTTGGTGGCATACCATTATTTAGCGGATACCTTAAAGCCAAGGCCTTCACCAAAATCTGGTTCATATCTTATCTTTTATTTTTGTTTTCCATAAACCTCTTATTAGCTAGATTTAAAAGGAACTCTTATTATGGTCTCTTCATCATTGGATTAACTTTGTCCGCCCTAACAGGATATAGGACAACCACAGTGGTCTTATTGCTCAGTGTACTTATAAACCTTTATTATACAAGAAACATTTCCTTGGGACGGATTACCATCATCGGAATCTTCATAATTTCCTTGACCATTATTATAGGTTATATCGCGGTTAAGTCGATAGAATGGCAACATTGGAACTTAAATCCCATAGAATTATTTTTTTATCGTGCAGGGTATACATTAACAGTTTTTGATCGTTTAATCCAATTTGAAGGCGCTACACATGGCAAATTATTATATTCCACTCTAACGGGATTTTTCACATCTACTGATCCTAGGATTATCGTGGGGACAACAGTACTAGGTTATAAGCATTCAAGCACTTCAACAATTTTTGGACCCGCAACCCTAGACTTCGGTTTTTTTGCCATGATCATACAAATGTTTATCATAGGATTAATCCTTGGTTTACTCCATACAATCCAAAAGATCAAAAAGGGTTTCTTCACGGCTTTATACGCGATAATATTAGCTCACACTCTTGTATGGATCGAGACAGGCCCAACAGATCTTGTAGTGTGGATATTCTATCTTATAGGCGTGGCCGTGATAATAAGGGAGGCATGTCATGAAAGTGGCCATCGCAGCTGAATTAGCACCAGCAAAAACATTCATACCATTAATGGAAAGACTTAGCGCTAACTTCATCGCTTTATCACATGGAAAAGGTGTTAAAGAACTCCTAAAACCATATTGTAGAAAAATATATCCCATCGGGGAAAGTAGACGGTCTAATGGCAACAAGATCCTTATCGCGGCTAGAATATTATCGGATATTAAAAAAGCTGTTAAGGTCCTGAGGGAAAACAGACCCCAAATCCTTTTAACCTGCGGTAATGCAGGTGATGTGCGAAAGAGTATTTCAGCCGCCAGACTACTTGGAATACCAATATTGCATATTGAACAAGACATTTATAATCCTATTGAGATGATAGCATTCGCAGACCTCGTAACAGCACCCTCCAAGGAATACAAAGAATATCTTGAAGCCCATTACCAGCTAAAGGATGTGAAAAGCATAGGAGGCTATCCCCATGCCCTCTATGTGAAAAATCTGAAACTTGAACATCCGAAGGTTGTTAAAAAAAGGTACAATCTCCATGACTTCATACTTGTAGTGCTTGGAGGTGATTTGAAAACTCAGGATATCCCATTCCTACTCAGAACATTGGAAGCATTACAGGAGAATATCCTACTGGCGCCCTTCAGATTTGATAGGAAATTCATAGAAAAAAATATAACCTCTAGGAAGATCCATGTTTTAGGAGGCTTTGTTGATCTTCCAAGTTTGATGAAAGCTTCGAAGGCCATGATCTATGCTGCTGGCATGGGAGTCACAATAGAGGCAGGGGTTCTTGGGGTTCCTTCAATCAAAATCGCAGGATTTCATCGTCAACATGCAAGTATCGACCTCTGTGAAAAAATAGGCATACCCATAGCTAGAATAGAGGACATCGACACCCTTATATATGATTTAAAGCCTCCAGATTCAACTTATCTCCTTTCAACTTCGGAAGAGTCTGTTGAAAAACTGATCAACATACTGGAAAACTTCCAACCAAAAGGCCCTTGTGGCGGTTTTAAGAGTTTCAAAAAAATATGGGAAGCCCGATCAAAATTTAACTGAACTTATACAATCTGGATTTTACGGGGATTTTTTTGGCAAAAACCACAGGAAGACTTTTGATAAAATAATTTTACACTATTAAAGCTTAAAAAAGCAGAAAAAATATTCACAATCACCCCTTTCATCTTACTGGTATAAAAAGTTAACTATAAATCTTAGATGAAAAAATACTTAACAAATACCGGGATAATAGAATGTGGTGATATAAAATGGTTGCAAAGATCGGTGTACTAAAATGTGGAAACCTTGGGACATCCCCAGTGATTGACCTAGTACTTGATGAAAGAGCTGACAGACCAAACGTTGAGATCCGTGTAATGGGATCAGGGACTAAAATGAATCCTGATGATATCGAATTCGTAGTCCCTAAAATGCTCGAACTAGACAGAGACTTTGTTATATTCATAAGCCCAAACCCAGGGGCGCCAGGACCTGCAAGGGCAAGAGAACTACTCTCTGAAGCCGATGTACCCGCAATGATAGTGGGAGATGCCCCAGGCCTCCGTGTGAAAGATGAAATCGAAGAACAAGGACTAGGCTACATTATAGTCAAAGCAGATTCTATGATAGGTGCAAGAAGAGAATTCCTAGACCCAACTGAAATGGCAGCATTCAATGCAGACTTAATGAAAGTACTCGCATTAACAGGCGCATACAGGGTAGTCCATAACACGATCGACGCCATGATAGCTGATGTAGAAGCTGGAAAAGAAATTGAACTACCACAACTTGTAATTACAAGAGACGTTGCAGTCGAAGCCGCCGACTTCCAAAACCCATATGCAAAGGCAAAGGCCATGGCAGCATATGAAATCGCGTCAAAGGTCGCTGATATCGACGTTGAAGGATGCTTCATGGTACAAGATCCTGAAAAATACATACCAATAGTAGCATCTGCACACGAAATGATGTCAACAGCGGCAAGACTAGCAGAAGAAGCAAGAGAAATAGAAAAATCCAACGACACCGTGAGGAGAACACCACACGGAAAAGAAGGAGAAACACTATCCAAGAGGAAGCTGCTCGAGAAACCTTCATAAAATCCAATTTTTTTATTTTCCTCTTTTTTTGGTGTTTTTGTGTTCGATGTGATAATAGTTGGAGCAGGTCCCGGGGGACTAATCGCCGCAGACAAACTAGCAGACCATTTAAGGGTTTTAGTGGTTGATAAAGGAAGAGACATAGATAAGCGATATTGTCCAGCCCTAAAGGATGGTATATGTAGAAGATGTTCTCCTTGTAACATAATGTGCGGCCTTGGAGGAGCTGGCGGATTATCAGATGGAAAACTAAACCTGAGACCCGATATCGGAGGCAACCTAGAAGAATTCGTAGACACAGAAAAAGCATGGGAACTTGTAGAAGAAGTTGACAGTTTCTTCCTCAGACATGGAGCCCCTGAAGAATTATATTCACCCGAAGAAAAAGAAATAGAAAAGATTTTGAAAAAATCAGCTGCGGCAGGTATAAATTTTATTCCTATCATTCAAAGGCATATAGGATCTGATAAAACGCCCATGGTCATAAAATCCGTAAAGGAAGACCTTGAAAAAAGGGGCGTGGAATTCCTCCTAGAAACAAGAGCATTAGATATCATCACAAAAAATGGGAAAGTAAAAGGGCTCAGAGTCAAGGATAAGAATGGAAAAAAGAACGTCATAAAATGTAAGTTCTTGATCCTCGCACCAGGAAGATCTGGTTCCATTTGGCTCGCTGAGCAAATGAGAAAACTTTCAATCCCTATAAAATATAATCCTGTGGATATTGGAGTAAGAGTTGAAATCCCAAGTATTGTAATGGAAGATATTACAAGAATAAACTGGGATCCAAAATTCCATATTATAACAAAAAGCTACGACGATTTTGTAAGAACGTTCTGTGTCTGCAACAAAGGATTCGTAGTCGAAGAAGCCTATAACGGTTTCAAAGGAGTTAATGGACATTCAATGCGCACAAAAACATCGGATAATACTAATTTCGCTTTTTTAGTCAAAATTGAGCTTACAGAGCCGGTTGAAAACACATCTGCATATGCTCTTTCAATTGCGAAAATATCTAATACACTTGGAGGGGGTAAACCAATAATACAAAGACTAGGGGACCTTAGAAAGGGAAGAAGATCCACATGGAGAAGACTGAAAAGGAGTCCGGTGAAGCCAACACTAAGAGATGTAACACCAGGAGACATTGCATTAGTCTTACCTTACAGGATAGTCCTTGATATAATAGAAGGTTTAGAAGCACTTGATAAGGTCATACCAGGAGTGGCCTCGGATTCTACACTATTATATGCTCCTGAGATAAAACTTTATGCGATGAGAATAGGAGTAGACGAGCATATGAGAACCCCAATCAGTGGATTATATGCTGTGGGGGATGGTGCGGGAGTTTCGAGGGGTATTGTGGGCGCTGCAGCCACGGCACTTATAGCTGCAGAACATATAAGATCATTAGAAATTTAATTCACAGCAGTTGCTGTTACAATAATCCCCACCCTTTAAGGGACATGCCCCAATTTCAATTATAAGACCGGCGGCTCCGATCGTTTTCGAATCCTTTAGCATTTTAAGGTCCTTTTTAAAACGTTGACAGCTCCTATACAAAATTTTGCTGATCGTCTTCTGGGATGGGGGGTGATCTTAAGGTTGAGGGCCCCCCCACTTCTAAAAGTAAAAACCCTCCCAGAATATATTGGAGAAAACTATTCTGGAAGGCGAGTAATAAGCCTCTGATGGTTGATATACCAGGATTTTTTGGGAAACCATCATTCCTTAAAAACTATTTTCCTTTTTGATATTTAAAATGGAAAGCTTAATAGTATTTGTTCAATCTGTCTGTTCCATGCTTATATAAAGTGCGTTCATTAAATAAAATCTATAAATCACCTTTTGTGCTTGGTATTTTTTGATGTTCGATTTTCACAGCATTTTTTAGTGCGATTGCAAGGGCCTTGAAAAGAGCTTCTATCTTGTGGTG
>LGEU01000051.1 GCA_001507955.1 Methanobacteriaceae archaeon 41_258
GTTTTTTCAAACTTTGAGACTAGTTTTGATATGGTTAATGCTTCAAGGTCTATATCTACTCCAGAATCGGCGTATGTTACCAATCTGATCACCCATTTTCTTGTATGAGGACAGTTTCTAGGTTTAGTGGGGTTTTTGTTTCTATCTTGTAGTTTCTGTAGATGCTTGATGCGAGATCCAAGGTTTTGTAATTGTCACCATGGCATACTATTATCTTCTCTGGTCTGGGACTCACCCTTTTCACATATTCCATGAGCTGTCTACGATCTGAGTGCCCGCTGAAACCCTCTATGGTCTTTATATCCATTTTTACTTTGTATACTCTGGTTTTACCTTCTTCTTTAAGTGGTATTTCCTTCCACCCCTTCTGGAGTCTTCTGCCAAGTGAACCTTCTGCCTGGTAACCTACAAAGACCAGAGAATTCTTTTCATTTTCACATAACCATTTGAAGTATTCTAGGGAGTTTCCACCGGTTAGCATCCCTGAGGTTGATAGGATAATTGATGGTTCTCCTTCAATAATATCCATCCTCTCATCCACCCCATTAACTTTATGGAATATGTCTGATATGAATGGGTTGTGGCCCATATGGAATATTTGGTCTCTCAGGTCTTTGCTGAGGTATTCTGGGCGGGCTGTGTGGATGGCTGTGGCCTCCCATATCATCCCATCAATGTATACTGGGACTTCGTGGATGATCCCGGTTCTTATATATTCTTCTAGTACTACCATGAGCTCTTGGGCTCTTCCTACTGCGAATACTGGTATTAGTATTTTACCCCCTCTTCTGAGGGTGGTGTATATTGTTTTTATCAGTTCCTTTTCTGCATGGTTTCTTGATGGTTGCACATCTTCCTTTCCACCGTAGGTGCTTTCCATAACTAATGTTTCTAAGCGGGGGAATCTTGTAACTGCAGGTTCTAGTAAGCGGCTTTGTTCATATTTGAAATCTCCAGTGTATACCATGTTGTGTTGGCCGTCACCGATGTGGAGGTGGGCCATGGCTGATCCTAGTATGTGGCCGGCGTTGTGTAATGTTAGTCTTATGTCTGGTGCTATGTCTGTTACTTCCCCATAATCGAGTGTTATTGTATGTTTTATGCATTTTTTCACGTGTTTGACATTGAAGGGTAATGGTTGTTCTTCTCTGTAGGCGATGTCTATGTGGTCTAGTTGTAATAGTGTCATCAGGTCTCTTGTGGGTGTTGTGCAGTATACTGGTCCGTCATAGCCATAGTGGTAGAGGTATGGTACGAAGCCTGAGTGGTCTAGGTGGGCGTGTGTTATTATTACAGCGTCTAGGTTGTCTGGTGCGAATTCTGGGACGTTTAAGAATGGGTATAATGTTTTTTCATCTGTTCCTGCCACGTTCACTCCACAGTCTAGTAGTATTCTGCTGTTGGGTGTTTGGAGGTAGAGGCAGGATCTTCCAACTTCTCTGAACCCGCCCATGGCTGTTAGTCTCGCCCAGTCATTCTCGTATTTTGTCTCCTGGTGTATACGATTCCCTAGTTGGTGCAGTATCTTCTTGCGTTCTTTACTGTTCCTTCTGAGGGTTCTCCGTATTCTCTGTATTATCTCTGATGATATTGGTGGTGTTCTCAATATTTTAGGGGCCCATCCTATATTTTTCACTATTTCTCTTGATGTTGAACCGTATTTGCCTATTACGAGTCCTGGTTTTTTGGCTTCTATTATGACCTCGCATGTTATATCATCAAAGGAGATGTTGGTTATCTCCGCTTCCTTTGGGACTATCTCATGGATTTTTTCTATGGCCTTTTCCGGTTCCATGAGTACTGAACGGTCTGAGCGTATTATAATACGTTTGCGAAGATCTTTAGCCAGTTCCCTGATTAGGTCACCGTTTTCGCTTATAATCTCCGGGTTTTTTGTATAGATTACAAGTTCTGGTCCTTCAAATTCTACCTTGGCTACGTGGACTCTTGATGGTAATCTTTGCATTATAGTCTTCTTGATTTCTTCAAGGACCCTTGAAACCATATGATCACTTCTTGAAAAATAGAATATTAGGGGGTTGTATGAAGGTTAAAAAATAATTAACAAGTGTGGGTGATGGCTTTCCTGCTTCAATAGGAGGACTTGTTCCTTGATCATTTTATTATAGGTGATGGGGGTGGATTGTTCTCTTTCCATAAGTGTTCGGGGCTGTTGCAGCCCCACATCTTGGATATAGTCTTGTATTTTCATAGTATATAAAACCTTTTCCCTGTTGTATCTTCCCATGTAATGGTGGGGGGATTTAACAGCAGATTTTAAAATTAATTAAGTTCTTTGATTCTCTTTTCAACTTCTTCTTCACTTAACATTTTGAAACCTTCTTCCGTGACCGTGGCTACTCTTATACCATTCCCTGAGAAGGTGTCTCTTTCTATTGCAGATTTTAGGGCTTTTATTGCGACGTCGATTGCTTCTTCTACATATAGGTCTTCAGTGTATCTGTCTTCGAGCACACCATAGGCTATAGGTGAACCTGAGCCTGTTGATATGAATTTGTCTAGTATCATTCCCCCTGTAGGGTCTAGGGAGTATATTTTTGCTCCTGTGTCATCCACTCCCCCTAATAAGGCTTGTACTATGAGTGGATAGAAGCGGTTTGAATGGAGTATGTTTGATGCTAGGGCCGCGACAGCCTCTATACTTATCCTCTCAGAATTTCTCATCTTATATAATGCTGCTTCAGCCTTTAAATATTTCATTAGAGTCTGTGCATCCGCCACGGACCCTGCGACTGTTGCTGCTATATGTTCATCAACTTTGAATATCTTATCAGCGACTTTGTGCGCTATCAAATTCCCAATGGTAGCTCTTCTCTCTGTTGCAAAAACAACCCCATCTTTGCATGTTATACCCACAGTTGTAGTACCTTTTAATCTTCTTTCGTCTTCCATAGATACACCTCGGAGATAAAAATAGTAATATGAAAACTAGCTTCTAACTTTACTTTTACCCTTTATCTTATATAAAGTTTAGTATATAAGTTCTCCTTCAACTCTCACTACAGAAAAAAATATAATATGGAAGTTATCAGGGGTGATCTTCTCCCCCCATATCTGGAGGACAGCCCCCTCAACTATGAATTGCCATTGCTCTGTGGACGGGGACTCCATAGAGGAGTTTGCCCGTGGGGGTTATCCCTTTGTTGCTGGGGTTCACACTTTCTGTCCTCGTAGACTTGGAGCTTAACTTCCTTGATGATAGTCTGCTTCTATTGTACATCCCCCCGAGGGGGGGATAAATGTTTTTCCTGTTAGGTTATTATCTTTTCTAGGACGCCCTCCTTTTTCGCATTTTTTATTTCATGGGCGGCTCTCCTTCCCATGCTCATACCCTCACCATAGAGAAGGCAACTGTAAGTTGATCCGTCCATGAATGTGTTTGTACCACCATCTAAGCGTGCGCTCATCTCAAATGTTACAATCTCTAGGTTGTCTGTGCACATTGTCTGTAGACAGAACGGTCCATTCAATCCTGGAGGTACAAGTTCTTTGGCGGCCTCAGCCATCTTATCCCCTATATCAAAGGCTTGTGGCAAGAGTGATTCCCTCATAGCTACTGGATGATTACCTGTGATAACATAGGAAGGTTGTAAGTTTATATCTAATTGGTCCTTGGCGGGTATTCTTACCAGGCCGTCAATATTTGATTCATAACGGCTGTCCATTCCAAGGATTTCAACCTCATCCTTTAAGGCTGAATAGAAGTAATGTATGCAGAAGTTTGTACCGGCAACATATTCTTCTATGTGAGCGTCTGATATCTCATCCTCGGTTATCCATTCACGTTCTATCATTAAGTCTATCTTTTCATGGAACTCTTCAGGGGTGGAAGCTACAAAGTATCCTCTGCCCCCACGAGCTCCAGGGAATTTCACCATAACAGTACGGTCTATCTTCTCAGGATCATCATATTTGTAGGGTATCCTTATACCGGCTTTTTTCATGAGGCGCCTTTCAAGTTCTCTTTCAGATTCCCACCTTAGGATGTTTCTGTTCCCATACATTGGCACATAAAAATCGTTTTCTATCCTGTCAAGTCCGGCATAGGCTACAAATGAACCATGGGGGATGATTATACTATTCATCTCCCTTAATTTTTCTTGAACGTCCTCATCGGCAATCTCCTTGAACTCATCAACTATTATGAATTCATCAGCCACCCTAAAACGCTGATATGGAACTTCACGCCCCTTTTCACATACTACAGTAGTTTTAAAGCCTTCCATCTTGGCACCATGGAGTATGTGGAGTGATGTGTGGCTACCAAGGGTTGCTATACTCAGATCTTCCTTATCATATCCTTCAAATATCTCTAATATTTCATCCCTGTCTATTTTACCCATTAAAATCCCCCTTCAAAAATTCTTATATTGACTGTTAAAATTTCATCTTAATTATCATTTTTGTCTTTAAACTAAGACATTAATATTAAAAGGGGAATAAACACTGAGCAGGAAAATGAAATGGAAACAGATAGGAGACATCATAATATTAAACAAGAACGTGGAAAATCCTGAAAAGTTCCTCAAAATGAAAGGCATAAAGGCAGTGATCAAAATTGGGAGAATCCATGGTAGAACAAGAAAACCGGAGGTTGAGATTCTTGCGGGGACAGAGACAGAAACAATACACAAGGAAAACAAGTGCCTTTTCAAGTTGGACGTGGCCAGTATCATGTGGTCAAAGGGCAACACTTATGAGAGGATGAGAATACCAAGACTCATAGAAGATGGTGAGACCATAGTTGACATGTTCGCTGGCATAGGCTACTTTTCAATACCGATAGCAGTCCATGCAGACCCTAAAAAAGTATATGCAATTGAAATAAACCCAAGAGCATACCACTACCTGAAAGAGAACATAAAATTGAACAAAGTCCAGGACAAGATCAGGCCCATACTAGGAGATTCAAGGATCATAGCACCTAAACTATCCGCTGACAGGGTCTTGATGGGATATGTCGTTGACACACACCATTACCTTGACCCTGCACTCAAATGCCTAAAAGAGGGTGGAACACTACACTACCATGAAACAGCACCTGAAAAGATAAGATTCAAGAGACCAATAAAACGTATAGAAAAGGCTGCAAAACCCCGCAAAGTTGAGATATTAAATAAGAGGATTATAAAAAAATATTCTCCAGGCGTTTGGCATGTTGTAATAGATGCCAAAGTAGACTAAAGGTTGTAATAGTTTGATTGCTGGTGTCGATCTCGCGGCAAAAGAAAAAAATAAAACCGGCATTGCCATAATATCCGATAGGGAGATTGAAGCCTTTGAGGTATTATCTGATAATAGAATAATAGATGTGACTGTGAATGTTGATCTTGTCGTGTTTGATGCTCCTCTTTCACTCCCAAAGGGGAGATGTTGCCTTGAGAGGGGATGTAAATGCAGTAGATTTGGACATTTCAGAAAGGCCGATTTGGAGATCAGAAAATATGGACGGGTCCTCCCCTTAACGTTCCCTTATATGAAAATGTTAACATATAGGGGAATGCGTTTGAAAGAAACGTTAGAATCATTAAATCTTGATTTAGTTATAATAGAAACTCATCCAGGCACTGCACGAAAATTAATAAACTTGTACGGGATATCTTCCATTTTCGGGATAGAATGGGATGATTTAAGTCCTCATGAATTTGATGCTACCATAGCTGCTGTTACAGGCTATTTTTACCTTAAAGGAGAATATATGATTCTTGGGGACCAATCTGAGGGTGCTATTGTCCTCCCGAAGCCATTATAGTGTATTTAGGTGAATTTTCACTCTTTCAAGGACTTTTTCACTAAGGTATTCCTCTGATATGAACTTTGGATAGACTGGGAGTCTCTCTTTCAGTATAAACCCTGCATTTTTTGTTATCCTTTTAAGTTCTTCTATCTCGGGCCATGGGGCCTCTGGGTTAACATAGTCCTTACTTAGGGGTGAAACACCACCCCAGTCATCTGCACCTGCAAGAAGGAACATTTCGCTGGTTTCCCGGTTGAGGTTTGGGGGTACTTGTATGCTCACATCAGGGAATAGTATCTTTGAGGCGGCCACTGTCTTTATCATTTCAAGTAGTGTGGGTTCTGGGTGGTTTTCCATGGGGATTCCGGGTTTTGACCTGAAATTTTGGATTATGATCTCCTGGATGTGCCCGTATTTGTCCTGTATCCTCCTTAATTCTAGGAGGGACTCTGCTCTTTCTTCTATTGTTTCACCTATACCTATGAGGAGTCCAGTTGTGAATGGTATTTTGAGTTTACCGGCGTCTTTGATGGTTCTGATCCTGAGTTTGGGGTCTTTTCCTGGGCTCTCTTTATGGGCTATTGTTTTCATGAGTCGTGGACTTGATGTTTCGAGCATGAGGCCCATGGATGCGTTAACTTCCTTGAGAATTTTAAGATCTTTAAACTTTAGTATGCCCATGTTGGTGTGGGGTAGAAGTAGTGTATTTTTGAGGGTTTCTTGGCAGAGATGGTGGATATATTCTACTATGGTATCATAGCCTAGTTTTTCGAGCTGATTCTTCACGGGTTCTAGTTGATCTGCGGCTTCTCCGAATGTGAATAGGGCTTCTCTGCAACCATATGATTCTGCCTTTTTTAATCGTCTCATGATGTCATCTGGTGCTAATATTGGCGTTTCTGTTTTGTCTCTGCGGAATGTGCAGTAGCCACATCGGTTTCTGCAAAGTCTTGTTACTGGTATGAAAACGTTCCTGGAATATGTTATGGTTTTTTCCCTTTGTTTTTCTAGGGCTTTTTTCATTAGATCCAATATGTGGATGCCTTCACATTTTAGGTAGTTTTTGAGGTCATCCTTTGAGGGTTTCATCTATTCACCAATGTCAGAGACGACGATTTCAACAAAACAAGGGCCTATGTCGCTTTTATCTTTGTATAATACTATGAAGAAGCCTGTTTTTCTCGTGATTCCTAGGCGGTATTCTACTGTGAAGTTCATGCTTTCGAGGGATTCTTTTAGGCGTTGTACTCCGGCTATGTCTGGGTCTGCTCCGACTTCAACATTTTTTCTTATATGTTCATCCATTATGCCTATGAGGTCTGCTCCGGCATCTGATAGTAGGTCTATTTCTTCTGCTTCGAGGTGTTCCATGAGTTCGTCGAGGATCTTTTTCATGTTATCTGCTTTTATCCTTTTTTTGGAGTGTCCTCTTACTATTAGTATGTTGGGGGAGTCTAGGGCTGGTCTGGAGCCTTCATAGGCGTCTAGGTATGTCATTATGTCGCCCGCGAGTCTATGCAGTTTTATCAAGTTGACCACCCATTTTGTTGTTTAGTTCTTCTATTTCATATTTTAGTTCTCCCATGGTGGCAACTTTTTCTGCGAAGGCGTTATGGCGGTGTATGCTTTCCTCGTTGATTTGTCTTACTGTTACGAGTGTGTCATCGGGTAGGTGCGGGAATTCCTTAACTATGCGGTGTATCATGTTCCTGACGCAGTCTTCTACGAACATGGGGTTCCTGTGGGCTTCTATTACTACAGCGTTTTCATCCGGCCTTTTTAATAATTCATAGACTGGTGAGCTCATGGATTCTTCTATTATCTTTATAAGGTCTTCGCCCCTGATTGTGTGGTCTTCTGGGACTTCTATCATGATCATGCCTTTTCCTCTTTGATTGTGTGAGGCTATGGGGACTGTTTCAAGGACTTTTTCTGTTGTTTCTTTGTCGAGGAATTTTATTAGTTCTTGTCTTGCTGCTTCTTTTATTGTTTCTTGTGCGCAGGGGCAGACTGTCATGCCCACTACTTCGGCGCCTATCATTTTCCTTATTATGACTTCGTCCCGGTCTCTGTATCCGACGGCATCGGCCATTATCTTCGTCATTTCCTGGCTTCTTTTATGGGTGATTGGTGATCTTTTCCTGAACATGAAGTCGCTTTCCATGCTTACTTCGGCTCTTCTGGCGTATTTGTGTTTTTTGAGTAGTGAGTTAACTATTTCTGCGCATAATGATTCTAGTTCGAGAACGTTCCTTTCAACCACTTCTTCTAGTACTTCGCTGATAGCCTCTGGGTTTCTTGACATGTGGATTCCCCTTTGTTTGCTTGGGAGGTCTACGAAGGCGTCGAAGGTTGGTAGTAGTATTATTGGTCTTTTGTTTTCTCTTTCGATTTTGAGAAGTTTTTTAACCCCTGTGACTCCGACTCTTGTAAGGTGCACGGGGATTGTTGGTATTTTTTCTTGTGTATCTGGGAAGCAGATCATGCCCAAATTTTACACCTCGATTTTTAGAATATAGTAGGAAGAATCATTATATATAGATGTTGGTTATTTTGAGAGTATTTTGATGAGTTTGTCATCTGTTATGTCCTTTGGGTTTTCATCTAGGATGATTTTTGCATTGTAGAGTTCTTTGGCTCTTTCTGCGATGAGTTTTGATGTTGGATTGGTTTCTGCTAATACTATGACTTTTTTTATGCTCATTTTTTTAATTTTACGCTCTATATCATCTTTTGTGTGTTCTATCCTCTTTTTTATATTCTTTAGTGTTTTTTCCGGGATTTTTGGGTTTATTTTTTTCATGTCTTCGATTGATAGTGGGGCGCCGGTAACGATGATGTGTGGGGCTTTGATTCCCCTTTTAATCAATGATTTTTTCGTGTCACTTTTTGTGGTTATTATAAGCGTGTCTACTGATAATTTTCTTATTTTATCTTTCAGGTCCTCCATTTCCAATACTTTGAAGTCTGAGAGTATTCTGTCGATTTTCTCCCGGGCCTTGAGGAGGTGTTGGCAGAATCCAAGCGCCTCCTCCTTTGAAAGCTTATGATATGGTAAGCTTTTATAAATGTAATCTTCACCTCTTATCAGCTCTTTCATGGCGTTTTCGAAGTGTTTGACGTTGATTATACCCTCTTCTGGTTCTCTTATCATGGT
>LGEU01000052.1 GCA_001507955.1 Methanobacteriaceae archaeon 41_258
ATGAAGGTTAAAGAGGCTATGAACCCAGAAGTTATAACAATAGGCCCTGATACAGAACCAATTGAAGCTTTTAAGAAAATGTATAAACATGGTATCAGAAGACTCTTTGTATTAGATGACGAGGGAAAACCTGTGGGCGTGGTATCATACACTGACCTTGTCGGAGTACTAGGATCAAGGAAACCTAAAAAGAGACTAAAAATAGAGGATATCATGGTCAAGGATGTTATCACAATATCTGCTAAGGACGACATTGAAGACGCTGCAAATCTCATGCTAAGGGCTGACGTTTCAGGTTTGCTCGTAGTAGATGATGATAAGGCTGTTGGTGTTATAACAAAAACAGATATTTGCAGGTTAGTAGCCGCCGGTATCCTAGTCCCCATATAGGCCATGGTGGGACAGTATGATAATAATAACGAAAAAGGAGAACATCATATACGAAGAGATAAAGAATCTTAAACCAGAATTCATAGATGGGATACCAGAGAAGATAATTAAGATGAGAGTGGACATATCAGAACACGATTACCATGAAATACTCAATGATTTACAATCAAAAAATCTTATAATACGTGAAAATGGTAAGATAAAACCCCAGAAGGTCAAGGATGAAATCAAGGTAGTTGAAAACAAAAGGGAAGTTAAAATCGAAGAATTAAACCAACTAGAAAAAGAGGCCATTAAAATAATCAAAGAATTGGCAGTGGATGGTCTGATCCCACGGTACACCCTCGAGGGGAACCTACTCTATGGCAAATTGAGACTAGACAACCTCCAAATGTATAAGCTCCTACTATCACTAGAAAATAAAAAAATCCTGAGAAAAAATGGTGAATATTATAGGCTTTTACTCTCATGATCTTGGGGGGCGTACCGGTAAACTCCTAAGCCATCCCAGGTTGCTCTGATACAACATCCTTATATCTTTTATACCTAATCTTATCATCGCCAACCTTTCTATGCCAAGGCCGAAAGCCGCTACTGGAGTTTCAACCTGGAGGGGCTCCAGAACTTCTGGTCTGAACATCCCAGCCCCCCCAAGTTCTATCCATGTTTTCTTTTCAGGGAGATAGATCTCGCACTCAGTTGACAAATAAGTGTAAGGGAAGTATGCTGGTCTGAATCTGACCCTGAATCCTAGTCTACTGTAAAATTCTCTCAAGATCCCGAGCAAGTTCCTAAATGTAACATTTTCAGCTGCGACTATACCCTCAACCTGGTGGAATTCTGGAAGATGTTTATAGGTTATGGTCTCCCTCCTGAAAACCCTCCCAATGGAGAACATTTTTAAAGGTGGTTTGTTTTCAAGGAGGAAGCGTGCAGATACACATGTTGTATGGGTCCTCAATACACTCTTTTTCGCGATTTCAACATCCCATTTGTATTGCCAACCTTCTGAGCCAGTTAACCCCCCATACTCATGGACCATCTTAACCTTCTCAACCAAACTTTTACTTGGCAATTTAGTCTCTGGGGGATTCTTAACATAGAATGTGTCCTGCATTTCCCTAGCGGCGTGATCCTGGGGTTGGAAGAGACAATCAAAATTCCAGAACGCAGATTCTATTATTGGGCCCCTGGCTTCTGTGAAACCCATCTTAAGGAATATGTCCCTGATTTCCCCTATTATACGTTTTAATGGATGCATTTTGCCTGGGAAGATTGTTGGATATTCTGCGTGGATGTCGTACCCTCTATAGTATAATTTTTTCCATTTTCCGGTTTTTAGGTCTTCATGGGTTAGTTGTGTGGCCTCTTCCCGTATCTCTAATCCGCTCTCTAGGATGGCTTTGCCTTTATCTGTTAATTGTATTTCGTGTTCCTTAACCTTTTTTACTTTTAAAAGCCCCTTTCTTTGGTTGAGTAGTTTGAATGCTTCTTTGAATTCATCTGATAGAGATGATAATCTTATTCGGCCTTTTTCTGCGAGTTCCTTTAATAGTATTTCATCAGGTCCTAGTCTTTCTAATGATTTTTCACCCTCTGATGTTATCTTGAGGGTGTTGTCTTCAATCTTGGCCCATTTTTTCCTCATTAGCCAACCTATAGCGACTTTGGCCTCTGTCTTGTCCAAGTTGCTTTTTTCCATGATCTTGGATATTTTTAATGGGCCTTCTTTTGAGAGTAGTTGGAGTATTTGTCTTTCTGGCAGCCCTTTTATTGCATATTTTTTAGTTGTTTTTGTGGGTTTGAGTATTTTGTCCATGCTCTTATGGACACTTACAAGTCCTTTGGACTCTAACGATCCTAGGGCGCTCATAACAGCTTTTATATCCATTTTTTGCGATTTTACAATATTCTCTGGGTTTATTGGTGGTTCAAGTTTTTCCAGGGCCTTCAAAACCTTCTTTTCATATAGGTGGAGTTCGTCGATTATGCGTTCAACATCCATTGTGGCACCTTCTATTCTATTTTATCCCAATAGTAGTCTATGAGTCCCACCATTATGGAGGAGGCTGTTAAATCTGCGGTTGTGCCAGGATTTATACCCCTTTTTTGCAGTTTTTTGTCAAGGCTTTTAAGGGCTTTTAGTCCCTGTCCTGTTAATATTCCCCCTTTGTTGAGTATTTCCATGGCTTCATTTGTCACTTTTACAGCCGCTTCTTTGCCATGTTGTCTTTGTATGAGGGTGTCTTGGAAGTTCGATAGGATTGTTAGAAATGTCTGAACGACAGCGGCGTTCATATCAGCCTTCTTGTAAGTTTCTTTAAATGTTGGGAATCCTATGTTAAATGTTATTGGCATTGAACTTGTAAGTTCTCTTGCTATGAGATCCCATGAGGATGAGAGTTTGAGAACGTCAAATAATGTGACCTTTTCTTTTATGATCTTAGTCTTGGATTCTTCATCATTAACATCAAATTGGTCCTGTTTTCCCATCCCCCCAGGTTGGGCTATTGAAATGGCTTCATAAAGGTCCACGGCATCTTGGGGTGTTGTCTGTAACATTATCCTGTTTACTGTTTCTCTGAGGCCTTGAAGGTCCTTTTCTGTTATCATACCCGCGGCAGAGGCTAGTGGTGTTAGTAACATTACAATGCCTAGGTTGGTGTTTGTGGACACCCACTGGCGGGTTTCTTTTATCGCGTTTAGTATGAGGTTTCCAATTTTGATTGGTGAGAAGTCCAATTCGTCTTTTAGCCTAGCACCCCTTCTAGCCGCTTCATGCATGGTGTCTCCTATGACAATGGCACTTATGATAAAATCCTCAAAGCTCATGTCATGGAAGTTTTGTGTTCTGTGCACGTTCCCAGGTTTTGGGTATCCACTAACTTCAAGGGCAGCTGCCATTTGAGCTATTTTCGCGACTAATGATGGCTTCATCGCCTTAAACCCCCATCTAATAGCCTTGGCGTGAAATGTGATACTATAAGGTCAGCGCCCGCCCTTTTAATGGATAATATAGATTCATATATGGCGTCTTCTGTTAGGTAACCTTTTTGGATGGCTGCCATTATCATTGAATACTCCCCACTTACATTATATGCAGCCACTGGTGTGTTAAACTCTTCTCTGAGAGACCTTATAATATCTAGGTAGGGCAGGGCTGGTTTCACCATTATGATGTCAGCACCCTCTTCTATATCGAGTCTAGCCTCGAGTATGGCCTCTTTTGCATTAGCAGGGTCCATCTGGTAGGTTTTTCTGTCGCCGAATGATGGTGTGGAGGATACCGCCTCTCTAAATGGTGCATAGAATGATGATGCGTATTTAACTGCATATGACATTATTGGAACATCCTGGAAACCATTCTCATCTAGGCTTTTTCTTATAGCCGCGACTCTACCATCCATCATATCAGATGGTGCCACCATATCGGCCCCTGCCCTTGCATGTGACACCGCAATCTTTCCAAGGTATTCTAGGGTTTCATCGTTAAGTATTTTCCGGTTTTTAACTATCCCACAGTGTCCATGGCTTGTATATTGACAAAGGCACACATCTGTTATGATAACAAGTTCTGTTTCTTCCTTGAGTAATCTGATGGTCTTCTGGACTATTCCCTTCTCATCAAATGCTGATGATCCTATATCGTCCTTTTCCGATGGTATTCCAAAGAGTATAATAGTGTTCAATCCTTTTTTTTCAAGTTTTTTAAGTTCATCAGCAGCGGCCTCTGGTGAATACCTATATTGTCCAGGCAGGGTCTCTATGGGCTCCTTAGATCCTCTTTTAAGATTTTCCTTCACGAAGACCGGGTATATCATATTACTAGGGGATATTCTTGTCTCTTTCACAATTTCTCTCATTTTATCGGTTTTTCTCAATCTTCTCATCCTTTTTGTGGGGAACTTCATACTAATCACATTTATTCTGCTTTAACATCTACTAGTGGCTTCACACGTCCTATAGCTTGCTCAACAGCATCAGGATCAGCTAGGACCCTTATAGCATCATTTTCACATTCCGTGGCGCATCTGCCACAACATCTGCAAAGTCTATTATCTATTTGGGCCTTGCCACTTTTAATCTTGATCGCCTTAATAAAACATTTTTTGAGACAATCTCCACAACCAATGCAATTTTCTTTGATGAATTCCAGTCTAACACCACTCATTGGTGTTATGCTCTTGGCAAGTTCCCTTGGAAGTTCTGGTATCATCTTCCAGAGGCAACAGCAGGGACAACAATTACATATTGATAAAAGCTCTTCCTTTGGGCCGGTGTTCAACCATACCGTGTCTATCTTGTTCCTGCCGATGATATGAACCAAACCGGCTTTTTCACACTCCTCAATGTGCTTTATAGCCTCATCCTTTGATATTAGTTTCCCAACCTTCTTGGATATCCTATTAGCTCCTTTTCCAAGGAATAGACACCCCAATTCGTGGGGGTAGTCTTTGCAATTGGATGAAACCCTGCATATGCAGAAGTCCATTTTGAATATGTACCTTGATTTAGATATTATTTCCTTGAGGACTTGACTGGGTAGGATAGAATTGTTTGGCGGGTCAATTTTAACATCTAATTTGATGGTCTCATCCCTTGGAAGCACTTGGATGTCATCCCCTTCAAAAAATAGCTTGTGAACAATCTTTCTGAAAATCTTTGACCTTCGAGCCAACCTTGCCAACTTAAACCTCTCTTTGAAGGTTAACTTAATGATCCTAATACTTATATCAGTGAACGCCACCATAAAAATCACTTAGGAGAGGATCTCTAGCAGATTTACGCTTATAATATCTTTTACCATGTTCTACTAGTAGGGCATGATATTCTTGGAATATCCTATAATCGGATGGCAGACTGTCCTTGAACAATTTCTTGATCTCCATATATTTCTCATCACCATTTATCAGTTTAAGGTTTTTGAGGATCCTAAGGGTATAGGAATCAACGATAAACTCTGGAATTTTATATGCATATAATAGTATTGTATCTGCTGTCTCATCACCCACACCTTTGATTGAGAGCAGCTCATCCCTTCTGGGAACACCCTTAAGGGTTATGAAAAATTTCGAGATCTCTTTTAAATATCCTGCTTTCTGGTTCAGAAAACCTGCAGGTTTTATCAATTCAGCAAGTTTTGAATGCCTCATTTCAATGAGACTGCAAGGTTTAAGGGCTTTTGCCTTCGCAAGATTTATAAGGGCCCTTGATGCCATCTTCCATGTTGTATTCTGCGCAAGAATAGAACCAACCCAAACTTGGAATACTTCATCTCTATCATGTGGTGGTGAATAATCCCCTGGATGATATGATAGTTCACCTTTCTTATCAAGTAAAGGCCACCAACCCTGCTCTCCATAAGCCTTGAATAATTTCTTATAGATCATTCTAATCATGGACTCCATACTACTAGGGTTATATGTTGGATGACACATAATTTTCTCTTGTGATACCATGAAATATAATATAATCCACAGGCCAAGTTTCAGTTTAGTTGAGGTTGAACTAGAAGCTGGTGAAAGCATAAAAGCAGAGCCAGGGGCCATGGTCTCCATGAGCGAAAATATACAGGTAGAGACGGCCACTGGGGGTGTTTTCAAGGCCCTTGGCAGGGTATTGGGTGGTGAACGTTTGTTCATGAACACGTTTTATGCTGATGGTGGTCCTGGAACCATCGAACTTGCGCCACCATATACTGGTGATATCGAAGCCTTTGAACTTGAGGGTACAATTTATGCTCAGAGTGGATCATACTTAGCATCGGCTGAGGATATCGAGATTGAAACAAAATTTGGAGGCTTTAAAACTTTCTTTGCAAGGGAGGGGTTATTCCTTTTGAGATTGACGGGTTATGGTCCCCTTTTCTTGTCAAGTTTTGGGGGTATCTATAAAAGAAGAATTGAAAATGGAAAGTTCGTCATAGACACTGGCCATATTGTAGCATTTACAGATGGCCTAGACTTCAAGGTTAGAAGAATTAGCGGGCTTAAAAGCACAATATTCGGTGGAGAGGGATTAATAGCCGAATTTAGTGGTGATGGAACAGTATATATACAGACAAGGAGTGTTGACAGTTTCATCAACTGGTTAAAACCTTATTTACCCCAGGGAAGTAAGTAGAGTGATCCCCTATGGGAGGTAACACATTAGGTAAGATCTTTCAGGTTACAACATTCGGCTCCAGCCATGGCAGGGCCATCGGAGCCGTAGTTGACGGATGCCCAGCCGGCCTATCCTTAGGTGTCGAGGATATACAAAGAGAACTTGATAAGCGACGTCCAGGTACAAGTGCCATAACAACCCCACGCAGGGAAAAGGACAAGGTAGAAATCCTATCAGGGATATTCCAGGGTAAGACGGATGGAACACCAATAGCAGCTATAGTATACAATGAGGATGTGGACTCATCAGCCTATGAGGCCATCAAATATAAGCCGAGACCAGGACATGGAGATTATACCTGGAGGGCGAAGTTCGGACACTATGATTATCGTGGAGGTGGACGGGGGAGTGGCAGAATCACCATAGGCCACGTTATAGGAGGTGCTATAGCAAAGAAACTCCTAGAAACCTTCAACATCAAAGTAATAGGACATGTGACACAGATAGGTAACATCAAAGCGAGGAGGATAGACCCTAAACACATCGAAGAATACAGTTTAAATAATCTTGTAAGATGTGCTGATAAAAAAGCCGCTGAAAAAATGGAAAAACTCATATTAGACACTAAAAAGAAGGGAGATTCTGTTGGTGGCATAGTTGAGGTCATAGTATTAGGGGCTCCCGCAGGACTTGGAGAACCAGTATTTTCAAAATTAGACGCTGATATCGCCTATGCACTCATGGGCATAGGTTCAGTGAAGGGCGTTGAAATAGGCTTAGGTTTCAAAGTCGCCGAATGCAATGCAAGTGAAGTAAATGATGAATATTATATCGAAGAAGGTGAGATAAAGACAATCACTAACAACTCTGGTGGTATCATAGGCGGCATATCCAATGGGATGCCAATAGTTGCAAGGATAGCTGTAAAACCCACACCATCAATTTCACTGCCTCAAAAGACGATTAATTTCAAAACCATGAAAGAAACAACAATACAGATAAAGGGTCGGCACGACCCCTGTATATGTCCAAGGATAGTGCCAGTAGCAGAGGCAAGCATTGCAATAATAATCGCAGACCACCTAATAAGGGCCGGTTTCATACACCCATGTCGGATAAAATAATATCCATACAGAATCGGCACAAAAGAGAAATTTTATCCCATATCAGAGGCAATGGAGGGGAATTTAAATATCTAATGGTAAATTCGTAGATTTTCTTTTGAATTCATGGATTGGCAAAGGTCTCACTTCGATTTTAAAATTTATAAACAGGCTAATACCTAAAAGGAATGATCAGATACTCTTTGAGAGCATCCCAAATTTCTCAGATAATCCAATGCAGCTCTACAATTATATAAAATCACTAAATGAGGGTTACAGGCTCTATTGGATTGTTGATGAACTAAGGGGGGATATTGACGCGCCACAGTATAAGAGGAACACGATAGGAGAATTATGGCAGTTTTTAAGATCGAAGTATATTGTAACATCACATGGTCACCATCTTTTCTTAAAGGCTAAAAATCAGGTCTATGTTAACCTATGGCATGGCATGCCCCTCAAGGCAATGGGATACGCCCAAAATAACCCGAAAATTTTGCCACCAAACTCTAACGACAACAATTATTACCTCATCGCAACTTCCACCATCATGAGAAACGCCCTCGCAGCCTGCTTCAACCAGGACCCCCGGCGGATATTTGTAACGGGCCAGCCAAGAAACGACAAATTATCCAAAGACTGCCCCTTGGACCTGATCCGGGGATATGAGTATAATGCTATAATATTGTATGCTCCAACATACCGTGAAAATGGATCCTTCTTCTTTTTCCCAGACTTTGATAAAGGCCGATTCCAAAAATTCCTCAAAGAACATAACATACTCTTCATCGTGAAACCCCACCCATTAGAAGAAACCCATGCCATAAAAATTTTCAAAAAAATGGAAAACATTATCCTCTTAGAAGATCAAATGCTTCAAGAACGTCACCTAGATATCTACGATTTCCTTCCCTGCACCGACATCCTAGTGACAGACTACTCATCAGTATACTTTGATTTCCTCTTACTTGACAAGCCAATTCTTTTCGCGGTCCCAGACCTCGAAGAATATCGGAAAAAGAGGGGTTTCGTATTGGAACCTTTTGAATTTTGGACGCCAGGCCCTAAAGTTAAAAACTTCAAAGAATTCCTGGAAGAAATCAAAAAATCTATCAAGGACCCAGACTATTATTCACAAGAGAGAAGAACCATAAACGATCTTGTAAACTATTACAAGGACGATA
>LGEU01000053.1 GCA_001507955.1 Methanobacteriaceae archaeon 41_258
CTACAACCGCAATGCGGCGTCCGGGATTTGAACCCGGGTCGCTGGCGTGGCAGGCCAGTGTCTTAACCAGGCTGGACTAACGCCGCATAACCTCTAGACTATTATCAATAACTTTATCGTATATAAAATTTTTGATCAGGAACCACTTATATTATCCTGGAGGGTATAAATGGGTTTATGATGTCGCTTCAGAGACTATATCATAGGTTTTGGGAGGTGGATGTGCTCCGGGGAATCGCAGTTTTGATGATGATAACCTTTCACTTATTATTTGATCTTAACTATTTTGGAATAGTATCACTCAATATCCAAGGCGGCCTTTTATGGTTTTTCGGGAGGTTAACAGCCTTCATTTTCATATTCCTTGTGGGAACATCTCTCAAGCTCAGTTATATGCGAAGTATACTCTCCAGATATGAAAGTTCGCTCATTTTAAAGTATGTTAAGAGGGGTTTAAGGATATTATCATATGCTTTTATCATCACTATTGTAACCTGGCTGGTGATCGGTGAAGGTTATATAATATTTGGGGTTCTGCATTTTATAGGAGTTGCAATAATACTCAGTTATCCTTTACTACGTCATGAAAAATTAAATCTCCCATTAGCCATTTTATTCATAGCAGCGGGTCTTTTCCTCCTAAATCAAAGATTTGATATCGGTTATCTTTTCTGGCTTGGTATCATCCCACGAAACTTCTATACACTCGACTATTTTCCTATCCTACCATGGATGGGTGTGGTCTCCCTTGGTATATATACTGCTGGTAAACTATACAAGAACTATAAAAGAAGATTTCCCCTAAAAGATTTCTCAAGTTATAAGATCGTGAAGTTTCTAGCGTTCCTTGGAAGGCATTCACTCTTCATATACTTCATCCACCAACCTATTCTCATGGCCATTCTATTCATGGTCAGAACCTTTTAATGGATCTTGTGGAAAAAACTTTAACCAGGTCTTGTAAGAAACCTTTCCAAGGATCACACCATTTTTGTTTTTCTTGTTTTAGAGTAGCTTGAGATGATCTATATTGAATCCCTGGGAAGTCGTAGTTAACCCGTAAGTTATGGTTTATAAGCCTTTCTATGTTCAATGCATGAAATATTACATCTTTGCCAAGAATTTCATAAATCGTTCTAAATTTGCTAACTCTCGGTTCTGCATTCTTTTAGTTGGTATCCCAATTTTTCTTTTTTTGGGATCTTCTAGGATTTTTCAAAGCCACCCTCTTTCAGTCCTTTTTTTGGCTCCCCTGGGCTTTTTTGCTTTCTTTAATGAGGTGAATTTTGCAATTATAACTATATTTTTTGGATTCTCCCCAATTGTAAAGTCCACCATGTTTTGCTTCTTTTCTGCTTTCTTTTACATCTTTGACCAATCGTTGGATAGAATTTCAAGTTAGCCATAGAATTCGTTTATTTCCATTTTAATTTTGCGAACAAGGTTAACAATAGATTTTAATTCCTCTGAAGAAATTACCATTTTTTCACCTTTCTAAATCCAAATTTTTCTTCTTTCATTGTAATCGTTGTACCTTAACGCGTACTGTTTTGGATCTAAGTTGTTCTTTGAAATAATCTGTCAGAAAACTGAGCCAATCCTTAATTCATTTTCTGCCTTTTTAAGTTCATCGGCATGCTCTCCGAGTAGATAGTAGCAATATCATGTTTGTCTAAAACCGACGTCGATCTATTGGGTTTCCATGACATGTTCCGTTTTAGGATGTTTACCTTTTGATCGCTTGGTAACATCTTGTTCATATGATGAATGGAGCTTATAGACTTCTCTTTATTTATTCTGATAGCTTATTTTTGTGAATGGAAGCTGATCGTGATCGCTCATTTTCTCTGGGCAATTTATCTTGTTTATATTCTTTTTTTTTTGTATTTTAGTTCTTTGAATGTTATGATGGTCTGGTTGTTTTTGGTTTGTAGTATTCCGTCAAGTTGTTGGGTTAATGCTTTTATAAGTGAGGTCTTCGACCCCCCCCAGTGAATGTTCCGTTGTCTGTTATGATTAATTGGTATCTTTTTTTTGTATTTTTTGATTTCTATTTTTTTATCTGTGTGGGTTTTTTGTTGAGGGATCTTGAGTAGTTCATTGATGAGTATGGCTAGTGGTATGCTGGTTTCTAGGTTGAATTCTCTCCTGCAGTCTATTTCAAATTTTATGTCTTTGTGCTGGCTTTTGAGTTTTTCTGTGTATTTTTGCATGTTTATTTTGTGTTTTTTGGTTTCGTAGAGTGTTTCGTGTATGAGTGCCATTGATTTTATGCGGTTTTGGGCTTCGAGTAGGGCTTTTTTGTTTTTTTTTTTGGCCGCCTTTTGGGCTTGGAGGTTTAGTAGGCTTATTATGACTTGCAGGTTGTTTTTTTATGCGATGGTGCAATTCCCTCAAAAGAGCATTTTTTCACTTATACTTTCTTCTAGTTGTTTTTGTGTTATAATGTCTGTTATTTCTGTTAAGAATATTATAGATTTTTTTGTAGAGGGGGATGATCCAACCAGTAAAGTACCGGTTATCTATCCGGTTGATGTGGATTGGGGTTTTTGGAGGTTTTTTCCAGTGGTCTTGGATTTTGAAGTTTATCTTTTTCATCCGCTTATTCTTGTATATTGCATTTCCTTCCTTGTCCAAGACCGCTATAGCATCTTCTAGGTTTTCTACAACACCCTTGAAGAAATGCCATGCATCCAAGGCTTCTTGGTGAAATTTCGCCCTCTCTGATCCATCTTGTTAAGGCGCTCAACAGCAACACTAATCATGATGACACAAATGGCTAATGCCATGACGAGAAGGAGTATTTCACTTTGAAATGGTAACTGTCCCCTTAAGGATATTCATAATAGGTCCTATGATGGCGATAACCATTACAAGTAAGAGTATCAGGCCCCTTGCCATATAACCACCAGCATATTTTGAATGAAGCGGCACTATAACACCCTCACTTGGATAAACCGATAATATGCTTATAGCGGCCAAGAAATGCAACAAACCATCCAAAAACGGCACCCAAAAAGCTGGAGAAGGAAACAAGCCAGTTAGATAAAATACAATTGTACAATATGCTATTATACCCCCCAAAATATCCAAGGATCTGGCCAAAACCATAAAGTCTGAACAAGAAAAAAAACAAAAAAATCATACATGGAAAACAAGATCCCTTGAAGGAGAAGAACAGGTCACAACAGCCAATATAATAAAAGAAAGAGTAAATTAGAGGTTTTCTTTGATTAAAGTATAGGATGACTATTGAGAAGCCAACGGCAAAAAATGCCATACCAACAACAATCCCCCCAATCAAAAATGCAATGGGTGAAAGTCCCACTATTAGCATTGCAAGAAAGATTGAAAGACGCCTTGCAAAGACAACAGAATCCACCAAAAAACCACCTCTTCACCCATAGATATCGAAAACAAAGTTTTGGGGGGCTCCACCATTAAATATTATCCTTCCCCTCATAGAACGAAAATTTTATAAACCAGTGACAATCCCCACTTTAATCTTTTTTTTTTTTTGTGAAGCACAGTGTATTTTTGTCAGGAGTAGATTTGAATGAAAGACTTTCTACCAATACTATTACTGGCCGGGATAATAATGCTCATTGTTGGCATGGCCTATTATGAGCCAGTAAACGCACAAGTCTCAGAATCAGCCACACAAACTTTACAGGCCAATGTTACTGAGACAGTCGCAATCACAGCTACATGGAATAGCGCAGAAAACGGCACAATAGACTTAGGCAACTTACCTGCAGACAATGTTGAAAAAGAATGGCAAGGTGGAAACACTGCTGAGGAGGTTCACAGTTATTCTAATGTGGCCATAGACCTCTATGTAAGAGCTTCAGGTAACTTAACAAACGGAACTAACAATATAACCATAAGTAATCTTAAGTATGCTGATTATGGTGCAAGTGTCGCCAAGACATCATTTACAACAACGTATGTGCAAGTGTTAGGAAATTGGGGTCCGCCAGAACACCTCGGAAGCCTTACGGTGCCTGTTGACCTCTACTTGACTGTGCCACTTGGAGCACGACCAGGACTTTACACAACAACAATATACCATGCAGCTGTCCAGGCAGGTGGAACAGCACCATCATCACCATAAAATATAATCTTCCCATTTCTTTATTTTTTGAGGTGAAGATTATGAGAAGGGTAGTTGTAACTTTGATATTATTGTTGTTTTTGTTGTCTTCTGTTTCTGCTGTGAGTTTGCTTGCTTCACCACCACGATTCGAAATAAAGAATACTAGCCATTTTTCTGGGAAGGTCACAGTGACAAATTTTGGGAATGAAACAATAGAAGTTACCATTGACAAAAAAAGGATCCTGAAGGATAAAATACACCTATTACTTGTTGATGGTGGCGCCTCTGATTGGATAAAAGTCAAGGAGACAAGATTCACCTTAAAACCAAGGGAATATAAGGATGTCCATTTTGAGGTGAATGTGCCATCAAATTACAATTATAGGGATGCAGTAGGAGCTTTGGTTATAAGGGCAACACCAAAGACAACACCACAATCTAAAGGTGGAGGGGCGCAATTTGTTATAATGCAAGGCGCAGAGGTCATAGTTCCTATCGTTATTGGATTGCCAGGGCCCATCAAAGAATCCCTCAAACTCGAAAATTTCAAAGCCCCACTCGTTATTGTAACACCTTTACCTGGAGAATTTAAGTATACACTTAAAAATACTGGTAACACTTACCAGAATTTCACAGGGACAATAACGTTGAATGGATGGTTCAACACAGCCAAAATCAACTCTACTGGAGGGGTCTACCCAGGAGACAACTACACTGACATTATCACATGGCGACCTGGCTTATGGGATCTTGGAGTATATGGTGCAGATGCAAAGATAGAGTATGGAAGATACAACCCGCAAAAGCCGCTTGAGACCACAAGCCAAGTCATAGTGATACCAGGATGGCTTGTAATACTAATAATCCTACTAATCATCCTAAAATTCCTCAGAAGAAAAAAGATACCTATAAAAATTAATTAAAATAGAAAGAGAAAAATAAAGGAACATTTATATGTAGGGCGACCTTTACCTTCCATTAAATAGGATATTCAAATTTTTCCGAAATGATCCTTTTGGGCAAAAACGGAGAGAAAAAATAATCGAAAGAAACTAGGATAAAGATGTTCGCAGCTCAGCTAGAAGAGGCATTACTCTCTCAAGGCAAGGTTTAAATCCCCAGCAAGTCCTCTCACCAACTCATTAATCTATCTTGCGATGATCATTATATAGAACCTTACCTACTTATCAATACAAGTGGGTCTGTTCACGAATTTTGATAAGCTCGCAAATTAATATTCAGAAATTACAGGTTAAAAAGTAGCATGGAAGGTTTTCTCGTTTTTGCGAAGAAAAGGACAAAGTTTAGGCGGCTAATAGAATTATCTATGCTATTGAAACATTTCCAAGGCTTTCCATGAAGAACATTCCATGGGGGAGTGGCAGCCAAAAGAGGAACAAGTACTTGGATTAAGGGGCAAATAGAACTAAACGGTGAATACAAATTATAAATTTTGAAGGCAGGAAGTATAAAATCGCGTCCAATTACAGCAAATCCTTGATGACAATAGAGGACTATTCTAACAAAAGGCTTATTCATAATCTTTCCAGCAAACAAAATGAATCTTCATTTGAAAAAAATCAAAGATTTGTAGATCCTGTTATTGTTTCGACGAATATTTGCTTATGTAAATGTCTTGGGTCTGGTTGCATCTTCTTCTGGAATAACTTTCGTGGTTGAATATTCCATGCTAGTATGGCTGTTTCCCTGCGGAGATTCCTATGTTTGTTTTTCTTCACGTTTCATGGTAGTCACCTAGTATGAGTATTTCATGCCAAGCTTTAACATAGTAACACATTATTATTAAAATGGATAATTATCATTAAAATGTTTTTCTATCTCACGATAATAGTAATCGTTTTATACCCATAATTAATATTATTGTTTCTGTGGAGATCGGTATTCTGGGAGGTGGTTTCCTATGAGACGGTTTGCATTCATCCTGGTAGCTGTTCTCTGCCTTTGCCTTATAGGAAATGCTGGGGCGGTCACTCTCAACTACAATGAAATCTCCGACGCCTCCAAATTAATCAAAACCTATACAGAACAGCATGGCAAAATACCACAACAGGTCATAATAGAGAACAAGACCCTGAAAGCAGATGATTATGTATGCTGCAACGACCACAACAATAAACTTGAATGTCAATAGGAAAGCAGCAGTAACTATTAATAATTATAGGCCAGCGCCAAACCCCCCTAGCATTACAGCAAAAGGAAAACTTACAAAACAAGAGTACCTGCAAACAGCACAAAACATCAAAAAGTACATGGAGGCTAATGGAAGATCACCGAATTACGCCACAACAACAATCGGAAAAAATAAACTACCAAAGCCTAATATACGCCTACGCCCGAATAATAAAATTCCACAACACAGCAGGAAGACTACCAAACTACGTAACAATCGTGAAAATCACAGGGATAGAAGGGGTTGTGGCGAAGCCACAGGCCAGCATCGGCTACAACATACAAAACTACAGAGTACAATTCACAGATAAAAGCACAGGAAGCACGCAATCCAGAACCTGGGACTTTGGAGATGGGAGTAAAAGCATAGAAAAGAACCCAACCCACACCTACCAGCCAGGAACATACACCATAAAATTAACAATCCAGGGCTATGGAATCACCGATACAAAAACAACAACCATCACAATACTCCCCGAGCCAATCCAGGCAAAACTCACCATAAACACAACAGGCAACTGGCTACAATATCCAGGACAGATAAACCTACCACTGCACAATGGCATCAACTGGATAAGCACCTACTTCAAAGAAGCAGGTGAACCAGGAGTAGAAGAAGTGGGGATAATACAGGACGGCGAAATCAAAGGAAAATACTACTTCTATGACTGGACCCCTGGAACCCCCACCACAGTAGGACTAGAATGCAACAACCTGCAGGTCACCCGCAACGAAAAAATATACTATGACAACATGGGCGGATTCGAAAAACTGATAACATTCACCATAGTCACATCCAAGGTCACGGATGAGGCTATAAAGGACTGGACCAGGAGGGTATACGAGCCAGGACCATTAAAGGCAGCCTATGGAACATTCCTAACAAGCCTGACAACAATATGGCTACACGACAAACTGGCAGACGAACTAGCAAAACAATGCAACACAACATGGGCCCGGACAAAACCAACAATCATACAGGCAGGGATAACAGACGCCTGGACAGCATACACACACATCCCAGACCAGAAACTGGGAATAGAAGCCACTGGAGGCCAAATAGAAGCCTTCAACTTCCTCAGAGGATTATACCAGCCACTAATCGAACAATTAACCCTAAGCTTCACAGGACAAAACACCAACTCAAGCATCCAAATGATAACACAAGCAATACTCAACGGCAAAGAACTCCAAATAACATTCGACCAAGAAAAACTATACCTTGAAGTCGAGGGATTACCAGGCATCAACCTGACAATCAACACTGTTACAGGTGAAGTTAAAGACAACTTCTATGGCCTTGGAGGAGCCACAGCAGACTACTGCTACTGCTACCACGACCAACTAACAAACAAAGTAAACAGTTGGCTTGGACAATTTCTAAAATCATCAACTGAAGCTACAGCAGCCGGAATACTAATAACAGCTGGACTAATGGTAGCGGCAGCAGCAGGAGGACCGCTAACAGGCATTGTAGCAGGAGCGCTTATTACAGGGGGCTTGATTTTTGCAGCTGATGCGTCTGGTTTATTCGATGATCCGCTCAATCCTGTTAATTGGCTTGATTTTGCGGCTACAGTGGGTTCTGCAGTCTTTTTCAAGGCGCCAATAGGAGCCTCACCATTTAAAATAATCACTGACACGGGAGTCAGACAATCGATGAGATTTATAACAGTCTTTGGCGGTAAAACAGCTATAGTCAAGGCAACTCTCGGAGAGGATGGGAAAGAAGCAATAGAGAACACAGTTAAATCATGGGTTAAAGGTAGTGGAATATCATCAGTTATACACTCGCTAGAAAGTTCACCCCATAACTAAACCTGCAGCTTACAATCAAAAAACATATAAAAATAGAGAGAAAGTGAAAAATCATGTCATCAGAGGGAGTGATGATCGCAGTGGGTCTAAGCCTCACTATATATTTGATTTCCTTGGTTATTGTTGGAGAGGACCGTCTAAATAGATTCTATGAGAGAGTTACAGGAGAAAAACCAAAAAAAGGTGGTGTAGGGACGCCCAGAGCCTTCTCGTTCGGCTTCATGGTTGTCCTTCTCCCTTTTTTTCTCCTTTCGGCGGGTCTTTG
>LGEU01000054.1 GCA_001507955.1 Methanobacteriaceae archaeon 41_258
GGCATATATAACACGTCATTTGTCATAAACCCAGAAGGTGAAATTATAGGAAAGCACAGGAAAATTCATCTATTCGATATCAACATCCCGGATAAGATAGTCTTCAAAGAATCAGACACATTATTAGCTGGGGAAACCCCTACAATAGTTAGAATAGACCATACGAAGATAGGAATAGGTATATGTTATGATATAAGATTCCCAGAACTTTCAAGGATCATGACACTCCAAGGGGCTAGGATACTCACATTCCCAGGGGCCTTTAATATGGTAACAGGCCCCGCCCACTGGAAAACGTTGATAAGGGCCAGGGCTATAGATAACCAAGTATTCGTGGTTGCAGTGTCCCCTGCCCGTGATAAAAAGGCGGAGTATGTGGCTTATGGCCATTCGATGGTAGTGGATCCTTGGGGGTCTATCATATATGAGGCTGGCGCTTATGAGACCATTAAAAACGTTGAAATAGACCTTTCACGGGTGGAAAAGGTTAGAAGAAGATTACCAGTCTTGGAAAACAGACGCCCGGAAATCTACAAGGAACATCCCCATTAAGATTGTATTTTCTTTAGGGCTTGATTAGCAGCCTTTTTAAATTCTTTATCACCTTTCCTCCTTGCCTTTTTTATGGGTTCTATTGCCCGCTCATCCTTCAAGTCGCCGAGGGACCTTACAGCTGCAAGCTTCACACCCCAATCTTCATCCTCAAGGACATTTATAAGGGGTTCCACGGCTCTTTTATCACCTAATTCCCCAAGGGCCCGTGCAGCGAACTTCCTAACACCCCAGTCTTCATCTTCAAGCGCTTTAATAAGATGGTCTGTAACCTTGGGATCGCCAATCTTTTTAAGAGCGAATATAATATACCTCCTCACAAGTCCCCTTTTTTTATTTAATACTTCAAGAAGCCTATTAACTGATATTTTACCGCACTTGGCTAATTTCTCGGCCGCGGCGAACCTTACAGGGTGACTTTCATCTTCAAGAAGGTTGATAAGAACATCAACTGACTCAAGGGTGCATGGAAGACTATCAATCATAATAATCTTGTCATCTTTCTCGTTAATCATTAGAATCATCCCCTCGGAATCATCTATTCAGGTTTACCCCTAGTCAAATCCACCAAAATTTTAAAGGCCTTATTGTTATCCAAGAAGCGGTCACCTAACTGATAAAGGGTCCCTCCACATCAAGTATGCCCCAAAGTACATAAATGATCTCTATCATAGTATGTCAAAGGGGAGGGATAAATGTCACGTAAACATCTAATAATAATAGTAGTTGCTGTTTTAATTATGGCTTTTCTCATAATCTCCTTCAAGTCCCCAGAGGATAGTGGGCCTAAAACATTCTCCAAGGGCAATGTTTCCTTTGTTTACCCTGCGGGTTGGGAAGAAGCCCCATCACTCACCTACCCCGCTGGTTGGGGGAAAAGTAATGTTACAAAAGTTTCAGAACAACTAGGAGAAATGTTAAATTATTCAATGTTCAGTGTCCGTGATGTTCATGATAAAAAAACCCGTTTTGATGTATTAAATGTTGGCTCAGCAACCTCCCTAGAAGAGATTGTAAATTTCTACAAGAGTGCCAGAAGTGGAACATCCTACTATAGGCCAAACACTGGATTAATGATAATCCATCAAGGTTCTAGGATAGATTCCGAAAACGCCTTAACAATAAATGGAATGAGAGCATATCAGATAATCTCAACATCACATAATGGCAAATACAAGTATGTGGTTATTTTCATCGAGAAGACACGAGGAGAGCAATATTACCAACTAGTATTCAGTTGCAGGATCGAAAAGTTTGAAGAGGAAAAAAAGAATTTAGACTTCATACTAAATAGTCTCAAAATCACCTAAAATTCCAAAAAAAAAAAACCGTGTGGGTGATTGTAAAAACATTCTCCAAACTTTTAACCTACTCTAATTAAATAAGATGGGGGAATATGATCGGCTTATTCAAGATAACCAAAAACCTTGAAATTTGCGACTTGGCACTTTTGATAGAGGATACGATGATAATCGCAGACCTACACCTAGGATATGAACAATACCTCAACAGGGAAGGTTTCATGCTCCCCAGTTTCCAATTCAGGAAGATAATAGACAGGATTGACAAGATAAAAGAATCTTCAGGAGCCGAGAACATAATAATAAATGGCGACCTAAAACACGAATTTGGTAAAGTCAGCTACCAAGAGAACAGGGAACTTAAAAAACTACTAGATTATCTAGAAGAAAATTTCAAAAAAATCACTTTAATAAAAGGCAACCATGACCCCATCATACCATACCTATCACAGCTGAAAAACTTTAAGATAGTAGATTCTATGGAATTCCAAAATCATCTCATAACTCATGGCCACCACATCCCAGAGAAAATAAAAACCCAAACTATAATAATAGGCCATGAACACCCTTGCATAGGCCTTAGGAGTGGTGAGAGGATAGAAAAGATTAAATGCTACATTAAAGGCCCATTCCAGGGTAAAAAATTGGTTGTTATGCCATCATTCAATTTCGTGACCGAAGGTTCAGATATACTGCACGAGGCTATAATCTCACCCTTTCTAAAAGAAAGCAAATTATCAAAGTTCAGAGTATATGCAGTGGAAGATTTCAAAGTGTTCGATTTTGGGACGGTGGAGGACATCACAAGGATTATGGGAGAGCAACTGGTAAGGGGATTGTGATGATAAAAAAACAAGAGAAAAAGTACAACTCCAAGGAAATATATGCTATACTCCACCCATGGGTTAGAAGATGGTTCAAAAGCCGGTTCAAGGATTTCACAGAAGCCCAAAGGTATGCTATAAAGGAAATACACAATGGGAAAAACGTGCTAATATCCTCACCCACCGGCTCGGGTAAAACTCTCACAGCATTCCTATCAATAATAAGCGAATTAACTAGACTAGCTGAAAAAGGAGAACTAGAAGATAAGGTCTATTGTATCTATGTATCACCCCTTAAGGCCCTCGACAATGACATAGAAAAGAACCTTGACGAACCCCTTAAAGAGATCCAAAAAATAGCAGGAAAAAAACTTGGGATAAGAAAGGCTGTTAGAACAGGTGACACAACACAAAGCGAACGTTCAAGGATGCTCAGGAAACCACCACACATACTCATCACAACACCAGAGACCCTCGCAATCATACTAGTAGCCCCAAAGTTCAGGAAAAAACTCTCCCATGTAAAATATGTTATAGTTGATGAAATACACGCCCTAGCAGATAACAAGAGGGGAGTTCACCTCTCACTAAGCCTTGAACGTTTACAGCACATTATAGGAGACTTCATAAGGATAGGATTATCAGCTACAGTACACCCACTAGAGAGGATCGCGAAATTCCTTGTAGGATACCATGAAGGAAAACCCCGTGATTGTCTAATAATCGACGTAGATTATAGGAAAAAATTGGACCTAGAACTCATATGCCCAGTAGATGATATAGTAGCCGCAGACCCTGAAGAAGTTAACAATGCCATTTATGACATACTCGACGAGCTTATAAGCGAACATAAAACAACCTTAATATTCACCAACACTCGAAGCGGCACAGAAAGCGTAGTCTACAACCTAAAAAGCCGTTTCCCCGACAAATACAATGACGATAATATAATGGCCCACCACTCATCCCTCTCAAGGGAACTGAGACTAGAAGCCGAGGACAAACTAAAAAATGGCAAACTAAAGGCAGTCGTATCATCAACATCATTGGAACTTGGAATAGATATTGGATACATCGACCTCGTCATACTCCTAAGTTCACCCAAATCAGTTTCAAGGGCCTTGCAACGCATAGGAAGAAGTGGGCATCGACTACATGAAAAATCAAAGGGTCGTATCATAGTAACTGACAGGGACGATCTAGTTGAATGTGCCATGATACTTAAAGATTGTCTCGAGGGCAAAATCGATGAAATAAACATACCAGAAAATTGCCTGGACGTATTAGCCCAACACTTATATGGGATGGCCATAGAACACAGATGGAGTTTAGATTATGCTTTAGAGGTTGTGAAGAGAAGCTACTGTTACCGGAACCTTTCAAGGGAAGATTATATGAAGGTCTTAAAGTACCTTGCAGGTGAATATGCAGACCTCGAGGAACGTTATGTTTATGCTAAGATTTGGTTGGACCATGAAAATGGAGAGTTCGGACGCCGCGGAAAACTTGCAAGGATGCTCTATTCCACAAACATTGGCACAATACCCGACAGAAGCTCTGCTGTTGTGAAATGTAAAGGGAAAGTTGTTGGTAGAATAGATGAAGAATTCCTCGAGAAATTGCGAAAAGGTGACACATTCGTATTAGGAGGTAAAATCTACAGGTTCAATTATACCAGGGGCATGACAGTTAACGTAACCCCAGCTTCTGGACCCCCAACAATACCATCATGGTTCTCAGAACAATTACCTTTATCATTTGACCTGGCAGTTGACATACAACGTTTCAGGGACGCCCTAGATGCTAAGTTTCATTATGGTAGGAGTAAAAGTGAGATAATAGAGTTTATAGTGGATTATCTTCACCTTGATTATAATGCAGCCCATGCAATCTACCAGTATTTCAGAGAACAATACCTTTATGCAAAGATACCTAGCAAGCGCCGTTTACTCGTTGAATTCTATAAAGGATTCGGTGGGAGGAAATTCATAGTATTCCATGGTTTGTTTGGCAGACGAGTTAACGACGCACTATCCCGTGCCATAGCATATATCATCGCCAAAAAATACAAGAGGGATGTTATGATATCAGTAACAGACAATGGGTTTTATCTGAGCTCTGATGGTAAAATGGGCGGACTGGAATCATTACAAAGATTAGACCCTGAAAATCTGCGGAGGATCCTCACATGGGCCATTGACAAGACAGAAACACTAACAGGCAGGTTCAGGCACTGTGCTGCGCGTTCACTAATGATACTCCGCCGTTACAAAGGCAAAGAAAAATCAGTTGGGAGACAACAAGTAAAAAGCAGAATATTATTAAATTTTGTTAAAGAATTGGATGAAAATTTCCCAATACTAAAAGAGGCGAGAAGAGAGGTCCTAGAAGACTACATGGATATAAAGAATGCTAAAAAAGTCCTTAAATGGATAAAAGATGGTGCGATGAGGATAGAGAAGATAGACACGAGGATACCATCGCCATTTGCATTCAACCTAGTCGCACAAGGATACCTTGATGTTCTAAAATATGAAGAAAGGATAGAGTTCATAAAAAGGATGCACAAAGCCATCATAGAACAGATAAAGACTTGACTAGGCGAAGCATTTCATCTGCTGATGGTCTGAAAATATAATCCACCCTTTCTAGTTTAGCATCAACCTTTCCCTGGAGATGCTCTAATGTCCGTTTCAAGTAGATAGACTTTCTACCATCCTCTTTTACAAGAGGGTATATTCTCACCTCACCCTTTGATACCCTTAACATTTCATTAATACTCTCTAGGTGGAATTTCCAGTCAAGTCTGTGATCATAAATATAAAGTAAGTGGGAGCATAGTACAAGATGAAAACTGTCATCCGGAAATGGAAGCTCCCTAACATCAGCCATTATATACCTTTCACCTTTACCCATCTTGTAATCAGACATGAAAATCTTACAAGCCTTTAAACGTTCCCTGAACATCTCATCAGGATCCTTATAAAACTTCCAAATATAGGAGCCTTTTTTCTCCAAGGCCTTTTTAAGGACCTTCAAGTGCTCGGCGCACATCTGATAGAGTATCCTGGGACTTTTATCATAGAATGTGTCAACTGCTTTGACATCAAATCCTAGACTGTGCATGATCGGGGTGAATGAGCTTGCACCCGCTGCACAATCCAATATACTCTTACCCTTCAATTTTTCAATGCTTAAATTGAACATTTGAATGTATTCTTGGTATGTTCTCCCTGTGAATATCGGCCCTTTAATCATATAATCGTTTTCCATACATTTTCTCATAATATTCTTGGTATTCGCCGGTTTTTATATTCTCCCACCATCTCCTATTCTGGATGTACCATTTTATTGTCTCCTCCACTCCCTCCCTGAATTTATATGTTGGCCTCCATCCTAGTTCCCTTTTTATCTTCTTGGAGTCCATGGCATACCTCTGATCATGGCCTGGCCTGTCTTCCACGAATCTTATGAATGATTCATCCTTTCCAAGTATTTCTAGGATGAGTTTCACAACTTCTATGTTCTTTTTTTCGTTACCCCCACTAATATTGTAGATTTCCCCTGGCTTGGCATGGTGAAGTACCAGGTCTATGGCCCTGCAATGATCATATACGTGGATCCAATCCCTTATGTTCGTCCCGTCACCGTAGATAGGTAGGGGTTTGTTTTCGAGGGCGTTTGTTATCATGAGGGGTATGAATTTTTCAGGGAACTGGTATGGGCCGTAATTGTTGGATGAACGTGTGATATTAACTGGGAGGTCGTAGGTTTTATGGTACGCCCTTACAAATAGGTCTGCTGAGGCTTTACTCGCCGCATAGGGACTGTTAGGGGATAGTGGCGTTTCCTCAGTGAAATAGCACTTTTCACAGGATCCATACACTTCATCTGTTGACATTTGTATATATTTTTGTATATCATGCCTTTTAGCGGCTTCTAGTAATGTTTGCGTCCCTATTACATTGGTTTTAAGAAATTTATCAGGGTTTTGGATGCTCCTGTCCACGTGCGATTCGGCTGCGAAGTTTATTATAACATCCGCGTCCTTGGTAAGATCATTCACCAGCCTCTTGTCCGTGATATCACCTTTCACGAACTTGTAATTTGGACTGTCATCAACTCCTTGAAGGTTTTCAAGGTTTCCACAGTATGTGAGAGCGTCCAAGTTTATTATCTCATACTTTGGGTGCTCTTTTAGCATGTATCTTATGAAGTTGCTTCCTATGAAACCGGCGCCCCCAGTCACTATAATCCTCATTTTTTATCAAGCCTATAATTTTATGGGCTTCTCATCTAGGGTCTTCCAATTTTTATCCTTTTCTGATAATATGATCTTATCTACCTGGTTTAGAGGCCATTTGATGGAAATGGTAGGGTCATCCCAGCGTATGCCACCCTCATATTCTGGGTAGTAAAATTCTGTGCACTTATAATCTACTATAGCATGGTCTGAGAGGACTAAGAAGCCGTGCGCGAACCCTTCAGGTATATAAAATTGTTTTTTGTTCTCTTCGGATAATATGACAGCTTCCCATTCCCCATATGTTGGCGAGCCTTTGCGGAGATCCACTGCAACATCAAAGATCTTCCCCTTTATAGCTCTTACAAGTTTGCCCTGGGGTTTCTTATACTGGAAATGCAAACCCCTTAAGACGCCTTTCTTTGACTTTGATTCGTTGTCTTGGACAAATTTTACCTTCAGTCCAGCTTTCTCGAATTCTCTCATATTATATGTTCCATGAAGTATCCTCTTTCATCCTCGAAAGCCAATGGTTTGATAACAAAGGGGCCATCGAGTCTACCCTTCGTGAATTTGAATTTTCCCATTAATATCACTCTCGTACAAGATCGGCCAAGTATTTTCCATAATCCGTATTTTTAAGCTTCTCTGATTGTTCAAGGACTTTTCTTTATCTATTCACCCTTTATTGTATGCTATCTCCTCTAGGCATGCTATATAGAATCCTTGTCTTCTCTGTATTGCCTCAATAAAACTACTTGCCTCGAGCAATCCAATTGGGGTTCCTGTGTCCAACCAAGCCATCCCTCTTCCAAGTATTTCAACCTTCACTTTCCCCATTTTAAAGTAGACTTGGTTAACTGATGTTATTTCTAGTTCACCCCTCTCAGAGGGTTTTTATCTCCTTGGCGATCTCAACCACTTGATTGTCGTAAAAGTATAAGCCTGGGACAACATAATTTGATTTTGGCTTTTCAGGTTTCTCTTCTAATGATATGACATTCCCATCATCAAATTCAACCACGCCAAACTCCCTCGGATCCTTAACATAATATCCGAAGATGATAGCACCTTCTTTGAGTGAAGCGGCCCTTTCAAGTATCTCAGTGAAACGGTAACCATAAAATATATTATCTCCGAGTATGAGGGCTACTTTTTCATCGCCGATGAAATCTTCCCCCACCAGAAACGCGTCCGCGTCCCCCCGGGCTCTTCCTGGATCTTATATGAAAATTTAACACCAAATTGGTCCCCGCTCCCTAGAAGGTCCTTGTAGAGTGGCAGGTCACGGGGTGTTGATATGATTAGGATGTCTCTTATACCTGCGAGCATTAGAACAGATAATGGATAATATATCATTGGCTTATCATATACTGGGAGTAATTGTTTTGAAACAGCCCTTGTTATTGGGTAGAGGCGGGTTC
>LGEU01000055.1 GCA_001507955.1 Methanobacteriaceae archaeon 41_258
AAGATTACAAACAAGACCTTGAACTCTTCCGGAAACCATTCAAACTATAAAACTGGGAGCAGTAGAATGTTATGTACAAAATGCGGCTCGAGAAATGTTATCATCCACAGAAGATATTCAGGACAATACCTATGTAAAGAATGCTTCATTAAAGCAATCCAAAAAAAAGTCCTCAAAGACATAAAAAAATACAAACTAATAAAAAAAAGCGATAAAGTACTAGTCGCTCTTTCAGGCGGAAAAGACAGCACAACAGTAATAGATATACTATCAATTCTCGCAGAAAGAAACATAATAGAACTCGAAGTAATAACAATCGATGAAGGCATAGGAGACTACCGCAAAAAAGGAATACAATACGCTTCAAAAACCTGCAAAGAACTTGGAATACCACAACACATATTCTCATTCAAAAAACACTTCAAAGTAACAATAGACGAGATAATGGCGTCCAAACCCCCAAGGAAAGCATGCACATACTGCGGCGTGCTCAGAAGATGGATAATCAACAAGGAAGCCGAAAAACTCGGAGCAGATAAAATAGCAACCGGACACAACCTCGACGACGAAGTCCAAGCAATAGTAATGAACTACCTAGAAGGCAACATAGAAAACCTGATCCGGATAGGCCCCACAACCTACTCACAAAAATTTGTAACCAAAATCAAACCACTCAGAGAAATACCAGAAGAAGAAGTTACAGCATATGTGATGGCAAAAGGCCTGAATGTCCACCTAGAAGAATGCCCATATCGAAAAACCTCCTTCAGGAAAAAAATAGGCACAATTTTAACAAAACTATCAGAAGATCATCCCACCATACTCTACTCCACCCTAAGAGGCCATGAAAAGATCAGAAAAGCTCTGAAAAAAGAGCTTGAAGGGGAATCCATACTAAGGGCGTGTATAAGGTGTGGTCAGCCAGCTGCCCGGGACTTATGCAGGGCTTGCACTCTCCTCAATGAGATAGGGAGGTTAGAAGATGAAATTCACTCTAATAATAGATGATGAGAAAAAAACAATGAAATTCAGGGAAAAATTGACCATCAAAGATGTTCTCAAAAATTTCAACATTCCTTTAGAGGCCGTTGTAATTAAAAAGAATGGTGAAATAGTAGTTGAAGAGGAACAAGTAGATGATGGCGACATTATAGAGGTTATCAAAGTCATATATGGTGGATAATATATGAGAGTATACTATGAATGCGCTCCATGTTTTCTCAGACAAGCAAGGGAAGCATTGGACCTTGCAACAGATGACGAGAAACTAAAACTCAAAATAATGAAAAAGATAATAGGTTTACTCGATTCCATGTTCAAGGAAGGAGCAGTATCCAACGAGATAGGCACTGCTATACATAGACTCATCAAAGAAATGACAGGAAACAAGGACCCTTATGCCGATGAAAAGAGAAGATGTAACAAGATCGCTCAGAATTTCCTGCCAATTGCCAGAAAGTTCCTAAAGGATCATGAAAATCTTGAAGATTTCGTGAAAGTAGCGATAACAGGTAACATAATAGACTTTGGAGCCCTTGGACTCGACTTTGACCATGAAAAAGTGGTTATGGAATCTCTCAATTCCCCCCTCCAAGTGAACCATACCAGAATCCTCGAAGAAAACTTGAAAAAATCCAAAAGAGTGCTTTATCTCGCGGACAATACTGGTGAAATCATATTCGACAAATTACTCATAGAAAAACTCTTGGATTATGATGTAAATGTCACAGTTGCTGTTAAAGATGAACCCATACTCAATGATGCTTGCATAGATGATGCTTTGGAAGCAAGACTCAATAAAATTGCGGATATCGTTACAACAGGAACAGATTCAGTAGGTGTAATCTACCATGAATTTTCAGATGAATTCAAAGAAGTATTTGACAATTCCCAGATTATAATAGCCAAGGGCCTTGGCAATTATGAGGGCTTGACAGAAGCCCCACTTGACAAAAAACCAGTATTCTGCCTATTAAATGCCAAGTGCACAGCCATAGCAAAGGATATCGGGGTTGAAGTAGGATCTAATGTAATGATAAAAATTGACTGAGAAATTCTCATGTTGTGGAGGGCTCATCCCGGAGGTTTGATATTATTAAGGTGGGTTTTATAGGATTTGGGGAAGTAGCATCTACCATGGCATCAAAGCTCCTAGCTATGGGGATTGAAGTTTTAACCGCTACGAAGGGTCGGAGTGAACGTACAAGGACATTGGCACATGATCTGGGAGTTAGTGAATGTGATGACATCAGGGAAGTTTCTAGAAAATCTGATATCGTAATATCGGCTGTAACCCCTGGAGTGGCTGTGAAGGTTGCCAAGAAAGTTGGGGATCATGTTAAGGGCGTCTATGTTGATATAAATAATGTTGCACCTTCTACAGTGAAAGAGGCCCTTAGTCATATAAGTAATGGTAGGGTGGTTGACGCCGCTATCATGGGACGTATAACTAAGGATTTGAGGGTCAAAATTTTAGCATCAGGGGATTCTGCCCACGAATTTGCCAGGTTAAGTGATTATGGGTTCAATATAGAAGTTAGGAGTGGTAGGGTTGGTGATGCTTCTGCGCTTAAAATGTTGAGAAGTTCTTATACAAAAGGTGTTTCAGCACTTCTATGGGAGACTCTTTTGGCAGCATATAATATGGGCCTTGATGAGGATTTATTAGAAATACTTGAGGAGACTGAGGGTGAAGGTTTTAGGGAACGTGCAATTTCAAGGGTTATGAGTTTGGCTTTCCATTCAAAGAGGAGATATGAGGAGATGAAAGATGTTAAATCATTTTTATCCGAAAATATAACCCCTATAATGTCAAAGTGCACGTCTAAAATCTTTAAGGAGATAATCATGAGATTAGATGATCTTGGAAGATCATTTGAAGATTATAGTATGATTTTTGATCATATAAAAAGAAGTTTATAATCGTGGTTGATATACAATATAATTGAAAGGTGATTTGGTTGGGAGAAGATATCCTAGAGGATTGTAAAGAGAATCTTAAAAAACTCATTGGTAAAAAGATCCTTGATGTTGAATTCAAGTTTTATGATGATGAGTGCTGGAGGATCCACTTGGATACCGAGGATGGTAAGTTTGTGATGACATTTTGTAAATCTTGGACGTGCCCTATAGTAGAATACAGAGGAAAAAAATAGCTCATCCAATACTTATTTGGACTCTGAAACTCTCATTTTCTTTGATGAGCTTGCCATTAAATGGTATGAAATGTGAATCTATGATTAACCGAAGATAGGTTGCCATTACACCTGGGAGGATCAGTGGACTTTTAATTTTCATCCCATCCCTTATCTGGCAAGAAATAATATCATTCTCCTTTACATATATTTTAGCTTCTTTTCCTTCCTTTAATCTTTCAATTTCAAACTTTTTTAAACTTATCCCAGCTTTGAAAGACTTCTCAAGCCCATCCAAGGATCTGGGATGTTCCATGAACCTCTCATGGGCTTTTTTTGAAGTGTAACCTTTTTCCACGCTCTTTGACACGAACCAAGCCCTTTGGATTATTCTCTCCCGTTTTTGGTCTGGGGGTATCCATCCCTTTTCCTCATAATATCCTATGAGATTATAGACTTCTCTCCTTGTTACGTTCATCTCCATTGAGCTTAGAGCTAGTCTTGTGAGCACTGGACCGTATCCAGCCCTTCTAAAGGTCGCCCATATTTGGTTTTCTGTATTGTATGGTCTCCATTTGATGATGGAATTTATAAGTTTGGCGTTAAGATAGGCTATCTCTATGAGGTCTGCCTTTGAAAGCTTGTTCATTTTATCCTTTATTAAATTAAAGTTCCTTTTACCTGGGGCTTTTCTATTTTTCAGCTCTCTTTCAAGGATTTTTATAGTGTTTTCTGGTAAAAGTCTGGCCACATCTTCAGTGATTTTTAGGTTATTTTCTATTATCTTTTTTCTTATTTTTCTTCCTGAAATTTTTGAACCGTTTTCTGTAAGTTCTGGGATGATGTGAAATTTCATTTTCCGATTGTATTTTTCTTGGAAGAATTCGTTGACGGCAAACCATCTGATAACGTTCCTATTCGGAAGTTTTGCTGGTATTCCACTGAATATGCCTCTTTTAGCGAAATACTCCGCCTCTTTTTTTATGATTTTTGGGGGGACGTTAGCAGCATCCACATAATTTGTAACACCATCTTCTATCATCATAGCTATTCTTATAGGCACAGTGTATGCTAGTGTTAACCTGTGGTGTAGGCCTTCGATTGGTATGACTTTATCAGCTCCTGCTTTGAGGGCCATTTTTTCACGAGCTTCATATGATGCGAAGAATGGGGCGTGATTGGCGCTATAATCCTTATTAAGGTATATGACGAGTTTGCTTCCAGTTTTTTCCGCTATTTCGCGTCCTTTTTCTATGAGTTTCACATGTCCTTTGTGTAGTGGGTCAAAATCTGCGCTTATACCAATCATTGAATCCCTCTTGTGAACTGGCACACTCTAATATGGGGGATTCTCAGCACTTGGAGGTGAATTTTCTAATCTGCCTTGGAGTTTAAGCTTTCATTCCTCATAATCTCTATTATGGATCATATTTGTTTTCAGGTTCGGTTTTCTATGGGGGAATGCCACCCTTGGATATTATTTGGCAAGTCTGTTTCTCGTGTCTTTCTTGGCTTTTTGGGGTGCGGGAGGATAAGTTTCTTTATTGCGGGGTTGGATTATCCATAGACTTGGTATTTGATGTTATTTGTTGATCTTGTGAAATCTCCAAGTTCTTTTTCGGCGGCCCATCTATTGTAGCAGTTGCATTTTATGGGTTGTATGGTTTTTTGGGTTAGGTTGGATTCTATGATTAACTTTTTAAGTTTCATGTTACATTTTTTGCAATTGTAGGGGCCTCTTGGTGTTCCGAGTCCTGAAGTGTCCATTATTGTTGGTATTTTGAGGTTTTTTCGTGCGTTGTTTATGATTTCGATGAGGCTCCATATCCATGGGGGTTTGTATGAGCCTCTTTTCCAGAGTTCTTCCATTACCGTGCCTTTGTGTATGGTTGATGGGCAGAATGATATTCTATCAACGCCTATTTTCTCTGCATAGACTGCAGAGTTTATGGCATCTTGGATAGCTTCTCTTTCACTTGTTAAAATGGGTTTTATAAGTATATAAGCCTTTGATTTTATATCGAAATTCCTTTTCAGACTTTTTATGGCTTTGATGGCTTTTTCGAAGTCTTCTTTTGTAAAGCCCTTGTTTATCTTGTATTTGCGGGTGTAATCGTCTGCAGTTTCAAGTCCTATGCTAACTTCTAATATTTTGTTTGGTATGTGATTGCAACATTCAATAAGGATCTTCTTGTTTATGTATTCTGGACGAGATTCTATTATTATCTCTTCTATGTTGTCTATTTCATTGAGGTATTCTAGTATGAATTCCCTGGACTCTCTCGGGAATTCTTCGGGGTTTAAGAAGCTGCCAGAGATGAATATTTTAATTGCAGTTTTTTCTTTTATCCTATACTGGGATATTAGATCTTTGAATATCTTGTTTAATTTTTCGGCTTTGATGTCTTCAAGGAGAGAATCTGAAAGGTAGCTGCACATGGTGCAACCGCCACTTTCTGATAGTGCCCATGAGCATCCTCTGGTCGGGAGTATCATGAAAATTGCTTTACCTTTCCCTGAATAGAGTAAGTCTTCTTGACACCAACTAGTTGCTAATTCCTCTGGTGATTTTCTTCTAATCCTTTTAATAGCTCTTTGTCTGGTTTTCAGTGCTAACTCTCTTATCATATTCCTTTGTAAAAATAAGCTTAGCTTTTATTTAAATATTCTATGGAAAAGGGAAAAAGAGTATAAAAAAATGGGGGTGAATTTTTATTTTTTAGAAGCTTTCTATGACGTCCCCTACGAGTTTTATGGATTTTTTCATGTCTGGCCCTATTGGTGAACCAACGACATATTGTGTTACGCCCATTTCACCTAGAGCTTCTATTTTAGGTATTAGGTCGTCTGGTGTTCCTACGATTGCGAATGCTTCCATTAATGCGTCATCTACTGCTGCTATTGCACCGCCAAAATCTCCTTTGGCTATGAGGTCGCCGAATTTCTGTTGTGTTTCACCTGGTAGGCCGTGTCTTTCAAGCACGAATGGTGGTGATCCTGCGGCTATGAATGCGACAACTATCTTAGCAGCGTTAGCTGCTTTTTCAGGGTCTTCATCTACTGATGTACAAGTGTATGCGGCGACGTCGATTTCATCCATGCTTCTGCCTGCAGCTTCTGCCCCCTCTTTTATGTTTGGAACGGCAGCTTCAAAATCTTTTGGGTTTGAAGCATTAATTAGCACACCATCTGCCACTTCACCAGCGGTTTTGAGCATCATTGGACCCTGGGCACCCATATATACTGGGATTTTCTCCTGGACGGGCTTGTAATCTAATTTTGCACCTGTGTCAAGTGCTTCTCCAGCTGTTAGGGTTCTTACTATTGATATCGCCTCTTTTATCCTTGATATTGGTTTTTCCCATGCAATGCCTAATTTATCGAATGTGGCCTTGTCACCAGGACCAATACCAAGGTTTGCTCTTCCATTTGAAATCTCATCTAAGGTTGCTATGGCTGAGGCTGTTATTGCTGGGTTCCTAACATAGGGGTTTGTTATACCTGGACCTATTCTGATGGTCTCGGTTTCTTTAGCAAGTAAAGCGAGGACCTGATATACGTATCTGTTGTTGTAGTGGTCCGTTATCCAAGCGTATTCGAAGCCAACATCCTCTGCCAATTTAACGACTTCAACTATTTCATCTATTGGCATGCTTGGGACGATTTCGATACCAAATTTCATAGATATCACCTTTTGGGGTTATTGGGGTTGATTTTTTGCATCCCCCCTCTGGGTGGGTTTTTTGTTTCCCTTCCCAAATATAGTAGATAGGTAGGGATGTTAATCATCCCTTAGCAGGTTTTTCTTAGGAGTTTAAACTCCTAGGTTTTTTCTGCCTTTTCCCACCCACCTCTCCTGCCACCTTCCCCCACACACTGTGGGGGGAATGTGCAGCAACTAATATATGAGTTTATCTGCAAAATAGAAATAATTTATGATTTAAAGGTAATCGAAAGTTTTAAATATTATTGCTGTTGTCACCCATAATTTTAGGTTATATGGGCGCCATCTTATCATGGGGAGAGGAGAACCTATAAAAATTATAGATTATAATTTTGGTTCAAGTCTTTTTATCATGAAAGCCATGAACCCTACTATCATCGGGAATAATAATAGGTAGAATAATAATATTGCGATTGGGGGTAAAACTGACCCTTCCATGACCGTGGCGGCTGCAAGTAACATCACAAGGAATATTACCGGTGCGAGGATGGCGATGAACATGTATATCATGGTGAAGGAGTTAAGCTTCTGGGAATAATCTCTAAGTTTCATCCTCATCTCATAGGCCACATCCTCTGCTATAATACTAAGGGTCTTGGCTAGGTCGCCCCCACTTTCAAGTGTCCTTGTAATCTGATAAACAGCCCTATCCAAGCCCTCTGAGTCTACCCTGTTACACATTTCCCGTAGAGCATTCTCAGTACTTTCACCATATCTTATCTCTTCAAGCGTCCTTGCAAATTCTTCAGATAACGCCCCGTACCCTGAAAGCGCCACTGAACGCATGGTATCATGGAGTCCTAATCCTGCTCTAAGTTCTGTTGCCATCTGTCTCAAAGCGAATGGTAATTGGCGTGATGCTTCACCTGACTTCCTACCCTTTTGCAATTTTGGAGCAACTGTCAAAATCACCGATAAAGAAGTTACTGCAAACATTAATATTAAGCCGATATCCAAGCCAAGGCCTAGTGTGACTGTTATCAATAATAATATGAGGCCAGAAACGCTTCCAAGTAATAACAATATCCTAGGGTCGAACTTCTTTTCCTCTTCTTTTAATAATTCTTCAAGTGAAGCTTCTGTATACCTTTTTCCACTTTCTTTCTCCTCTTCTTCCCGGTGCCTATCGGCTTCTATAAGATCCTTGAATATTTCTACCTCTTTAGAGGTCATCCTCATCCGTTCCATTATCATTGAAGTGCTTCTACGCTTTATGGTGCCCCTGAAATCACGTCTACCAGTGAAAGATGGTCTGATACTGGTTAGTTTCGTGGCTGGGGCTTTAACCCCCTCTTCCACCTTTCTACCTGCGGATATTGTCATATCCCCAAGCTTTTCAAAAATTTCTTTAAAGACCATTCTTAGACGCCCCCAGGGTTTGGGCTTAGAGTATTTTCTCTAGGATCTCCTCTGGATCCTTATAATATCCATGTATATATTTGGCCACTTCATCTATGGATCTTAT
>LGEU01000056.1 GCA_001507955.1 Methanobacteriaceae archaeon 41_258
GCAGCAGCCTATGCAATGGCCGCAGAACTACTAGGAATGCGACTATTCTACCTAGAAGCAGGGTCTGGAGCGGACAGACCAGTGCCGGCGAAGATGATAAAACAGGTGAAAGAATCCACAAATTTAACACTCGTAGTAGGTGGGGGTATAAGAACTGGAGAGGACGCTGAAAGGGCGGCGAAAGCCGGAGCCGACATAATAGTAACGGGTACAATAGTAGAAGATGCTATAGACATCCAGGAAAAAATATCAGAGATAACAAAGGCCATAAGAAAACCCTGAGAATATCATATTTTTTTGGTGTATAGATGAAAAATGCACTAGTTGCCAAGATCTTAAATAGGGTGGCGGATTTTCTCGAGTTGAAAGAGGAAACATTCAGGGTCAGAGCTTACAGGAGAGCAGCCCACACCATCCAACTACTACCGACAGACATAGAAGAATACGCCAAAAAAAGAAAACTAACAGAATTGCCAGGGATAGGCCGTAACATAGCCGAGAAAGTGGAGGAAATACTAGAAACAGGCCGACTATCCTACCTAGAAAAACTGGAAAAGGAATACCCCATAGACATGGACAGTCTACTCGCAATAGAAGGGATAGGCCCTAAGACGATAAAGATACTCTATGAAAAACTCAAAATCAAAAACCTCCAAGACTTGGAATACCATGCCAGGAGGGGTGACCTCCGAAAAATAAAAGGAATCGGAGAAAAAAAAGAGGAAAGAATACTCCAGAGCATCGAATTCGTCCGTTCAACCTTGGGGAGAAGACTCCTAGCCTATGCTGAGCCCATAGCAGAATATATAAAATCTCTCATCGAAGGTCATCCAGCAGCTGAGAGAGTGGAAATAGCCGGGTCCATAAGAAGGGGTGGAGAGACAATAGGGGACATCGATATCCTCACAACAACCAAAAAACCAAAGGAGATCATAGACTATTTCACATCCTTGGAAGTGGCTGATGAGATAATAGCAAAGGGTACTAAAAAGGCTATCATACGTTTAGAGGATGGGCTAGAATGTGAATTGCGCATTTTCAGGGAGGAGGAGTTTGGGGCGGCCTTATTATATTTCACAGGGTCGATGGAGTTTAATGTTGAGCTGAGAAAGCTAGCACGTTCAAAGTCGATGAAATTAAACGAGTACGGATTATACAAGAACGGCAAGAGGATAGCCTCAAAAACGGAAAAAGAGATCTTTAAGGCCCTTGGATTAGAGTACATCCAACCAGAGCTCCGGGAAAATAATGGAGAGATAGAAGCCGCGGCTCGGGGAAACCTCCCAAGCCTGATAAGAGAAGACCAGATCATGGGGGACCTCCATATTCACACCATATGGAGTGACGGCACAGAAACCATAGAGACTATGGCCAGGGCAGCTAAAAGTTTAGGATATGAGTATATAGCTGTTACAGATCACAGCGGCTCACTTAAAATCGCCGGAGGTTTAGACGAGGAAAAACTCCAAAGGCAAATAGAGGAAATAGACAACCTAGACCTTAAAGTGCACATTTTCAAGGGTATAGAGGTTAACATAAGATTAGACGGTCAACTAGACATCCCAGATGACATACTATCCAAGTTAGATATTGTAATAGCGAGCATACATTCACCAGGAAGAGAGGACATGACAGAGCGTATATTATCAGCGATACAAGACAAACACGTTCATATGATAGGACACCCCACTGGGAGAAAATTATTCCAAAGAGAAGAATATCCCTTGAACCTTGATAGGATATTCGAGGAGGCGGCGAAGACAGGTACAATACTGGAAATAAACGCCAACCCCATCAGATTAGACCTCCGAGATATTTACATTAAAAAGGCCATAGAATATGGTTGCAAACTTGCGATAAATACTGATGCTCACCGGCTTCCAGACCTCCACAACATGAAATGGGGTGTTAAAACAGCCAGAAGAGGATGGGCAACACCCCATGATATAATAAATACTCTAAAAATAGAAAAAATAAAAAGAATATTCTAGGCTGGTACAAGTTCTTGTATTATCTGTCTTATCCGCTTGTTCTTTATCTTCCTGGTTTGAATCTTCTTGACAAGCTTACATGGTGTGTGCTTGACTATCCCCGTATATTTCGTGCCATTGACCACTATCAAGTACTTTATTATCATATTCTTGTTTAAGACTATTGGGGGAAGTGTAGAGTGTGCTTTTGTTCATCGGCTCCCTGCCATTTACTGTATAGTATACTGTCAGGTTTTCAGGGAAAACCAGGGAAAGAGCAGTCCCATTAAATGATATTATTGGACATATTGTCTGGTTTTTTTGTTCTTCCTTGTTATTTCGTGTTTAATTATATCATACTTTGTTGTATTGTCTTTTATCATATACTTTATTTGCATTGTCTTATTTAGGGCTATTGGCGCAGTATATGGGGGTGCTGTTTTCTGTGGGTATTGAATTATTGGTATAGAACATTGAAGCTGCTGATCCAGCACCCATTCCAAGGAACACTACAAGCACCGCCAATACCACTGCATATAGTTTATTTATAGTATTAGCTACTTCCATCATCTCCCTAATAAGGTGGGAGTATATAAATCTTCCTATTTTAGTCTTTTTATAAAGTTGAATATTGATCTTAGGAATCTTGCAAGGAATCTTTTCTCTCTCCTCGCCAGTATACTCTCTTGTAATTGTCTTGCTATTCTTTTCACATAAACGTCTGGTTGATGGGTTGCATAATTCAGATATAATGGAATTCCGATAAAGGTTAGAAACAAGCCCCAGAGGATGGAATCGAGTGGACAGTTAATCATAATGTAAACACATACAAGAAATCCTAGTATGGCCTTAATAGGTATTCTTTCTTTTTTGAGTAAAGGTAATGAGATGCAGGTTAGAATGTAACAGAAGAGTAGGGTGAAGACAGAGATGCTGATAAGTTGTGTGGCGGTTCCTAAAAGCGCCGCCACAAGGGCTGTTAGGTTTTGGAAAACCAAACTTACATGGGGTGTCCTATACTTTTGATGTACTTTAGCAAAGGCCCTTGGGAGAAGACCATCAGAGGCCATGGCATATAATATCCTCGCAGTCGAGAGTATACCAGCCTCTTCCGAACCAGATATTGAGAATAGGGCGCCCATTGTCATGAGCAGAGCCCCTGAGGATCCTAGTAGCATGTAACCTGCAAGTGCCAGTGGTGCCCGGCTATCCGCGAGCAAATTCCACGGGACAACACCTAATATGACAAAATTCGTTACAAGATAAAAGAACATTATAAATATCATCCCAAGGACTATAGCCTTTGGTATTGTCTTTTCAGGGTCCACAACCTCATCAGATGGTACTGTTACAAGTTCAAAGCCCACATACGCCCAGAAAACTAATACAACAACACCACCCAATCCTCCTAACCCATAGGGTGTGAAGGGCGTATAATTGGCTATGAGAACATCAGGTTTCATTAGAAAATAAACCAGACCAGCAATGGCAAAAATAAAAAGTGGAGCCAGCTTCAAAACAGTTAAAGCATCATTAACCTTACCAGCCATTTTCACACCCATATAATTTACCAGGGTTAAAGAGGCTATGAAAGCAACTTTAACAAGGGCTTGGAGAATAGGATCCAACATTATGAAATAGAGCAAATATGAGACAAATGCGACAGGGAAAACCGCTATAGCCACCCATGATGACACCCAAAGGGACCAGCCCACAAGAAAACCTATAAAGTCTCCGAAAACATGCCGAGCATATGCATAAGGCCCCCCAACCATAGGTAATATTGATGAAGACTCGGCGAACACAAGTGCGATTATAATCGCCATAACCCCAGCTATAAACCATGATAGTATAGATGCGGGTCCAAGGGCCCCCGCGCCAACAGCAGCCACTATATAAATATCAGCGCCGACAATAGTACCAATTACAAGGTTCACAACATCAAATAATGTAAGAGCCCTCCGAAGCCTCATAGGATAACATTTCTACCAAGCTAATATTTAAGAAATACCTCCCCTTGGGGTACCATCACTAGAGTGAAAATGGGTGGTAAGTTAACCCATATATACTTGAAAAATTAGAAGAATAAGTTAGGGTGAATATTATGGTATCCACTGAGGAGATGAAAAGAAGATTAGAAGAAAAAAGGAAAAAGGAGATGGCTGAACCCTCAACCCCTCTAAGAGAAGCACCAGTCAAATATTGTCCGAATTGTAATAGAGAATATGGGCCTGATGCTAATTTCTGTGAAGAATGCGGCACTAAACTTGAAGAAAAAGGCTTGGAAGAGGAAAAGCCAGTAGCACCCACTAGGTATGAGGATGTTATTGTTGTAAGTTCAAATCATGTCCCAGGATATCGTGCCGTTGAAACCATAGGTTTTGTTTACGGGCTTACAGTTAGGAGCAGAGGACTTGGAGGCCAAGTAGGGGCAGGTTTAAGGTCTATAGTTGGGGGGGAGATTAAAGAGTATGTTACCATGATGGAACATGCACGTCAAGAGGCTATTGATCGTATGATAGAACATGCAAGGGAGCTTGGAGCTAATGCTATTATAAGCGCACGTTTTGATTCTGATTCTATCTCCAATGTCATGCAAGAAATTCTAGCCTATGGCACGGCTGTTATAATAGAAAAGGAGTAGACAACCCCTAAGTCTGAAGGGAGGTTATGATGTTGGGGGTTGTTGAAAAGATAATTAAGGCCCTTGAGGAAGATGTTAACAGGGGATTGGGTAGGCCATATCTACAATCAGGGAATTATAAGATTTATGATTTTAACGAGGAGAATTTTAAACCTCTCAAGGATGTTGAACCTCGTTTAATGGCGTTCGTCGACGGTGGGAACAATACTGTTCTAAATGCTCCAACATTCTCCCTCCAAATAAACAGAGTATACTTCAACCTTTTCAGGGGCAAGGAGCGTCAAAGGCCATCATCCGGGATGCCTGAGAAGATAGAGTTCTTATCATATCTTAATGTGTCCAAGGATGGACAAGTGGGTAAGGTGAAAATATTCCCGCTTTCAGAAGAGCATTCAAGGTATCTGCCAAGAGAAGAGGATTTAAGGGTTACTCTTCCAGGACCTCCAGATTTTTACCAGCGGAGCAGAATGTTTTCAGTAGCCCGAAGATTCGCTGAGTGGAGCTTCAGCACGCATATAATAGAAGAGGAACTTGATGATGGTGACATACTCGTGAAGGATGGTTCGCTGCAAGCATCATTTGAAGGCGAAAACAAATACTTAGACAGAGTAATGAAAACCGCCCATAAGATGGGGATTAACCTCGTCGGCCTTTCAAAGACTTCAACATTATCAACAGATACAGGAAATTCTTTGATAGCATCCATTAAAAAATTTGCTGAGCATAAAAAATATGATAGATGGTGCTATTATCCAATAGCAAAAGAGATAGTGAATGGGGAACGTCCGGGTTCCATGATAATGGCTGTTAAGTTACACAAGCTTACAGAGTATATTTTTCGTATGGATTTCCTTAAAACAGGCCATGACGAAGTTGAAGTAGTATCTGCTATTGGCGAGAACACAGTTGATCCTACATTCCCAGGCTACCCATATGGTCTTATAGATGCTGATCTTAACGCAAGGGTGAGAATGGATGAAGTGAAATTATATAGAACAAGGATACTTTCAGCACTATCAGAGGATGTCCTAGAAAAGTTGAAATCTCATATAAGGGCGCTTGATGCCCATGAAAGATTAAACATGATAGCGAACATGATCAAAGATTAAATGTGATGTGTGGGGGGTTCAAAAATCGATGTCATAGGACAGATCATAGGGGGGGAGACCTCCAGGATTTTTATAAGGGAAAAGAGCGGTTCAAGGATAGAACTTGGAGACTTATTAGTTGCTGAGGAAGATGATGGCAACTACAGCATATTACAAGTAAAGGATTTAGTTTATCATTCGCAGATTCCTCAGATCATGAGAGAACTCGCCTCAGGGCTCCAACTTGAAGGCCACGGCTCTCACATGGAGTTCCTAGACGAGGAGCTTAGGAATTATATAATCGCAGAGGCTAAAACCATACTCCAAATACGGGATAATGAACCACAGTTACCCAAGACACTCCCTAATTTCTTCGGTCAGGTAAGACGCATAGAAGATGATGATCTCAAATTTTTAATGGAGGAGAAGATAAAAAATCCGCTCTACTTAGGTAATGTGAGAAGTGGCTCCAAAGAACTTAAAACAAGTATACATATTGATGCTAGAGAAGCAATACCACACCATATCCTCATACCTGCAACAACAGGCCGTGGTAAGAGTAATCTAGTAAAGGTGATGCTCTGGGAACTTATGAATATTGAGAATATAGGTATGCTAGTTCTCGACCCCCATGACGAATATTATGGCAGGAACGAACTAGGGTTAAAGGACCATCCCAACCAGGAAAAACTTAGATACTATTCCACGGATACATCTAACATTCATGGCATGGTAGAGTCCCTCAGGATAAACATCAAATCTATAAAACCAGAACATTTCGATGGTATAGTTAAATTTACAGATGCCCAGAGGGACGCCTTAAAACTCTACCATAATACATACAGAAAAGAGTGGATACCACACATAATCAGAGAAGAAAAAATTGAGGAAGTGGAATCTAAGACACTTAGCGTTATAAGAAGGAAGTTTGACAACATCCTAGGAATCTACGCAGAAAATGGTCAGATAAAGTCCCGTGGAAGCGTCTTCAAAACAAATGATGGCGAATCAACTATCAAAAATATTATAAAATCCCTAGAAGATGGTGAGATCGTTATAATAGACACTTCAAAGCTTACGGGTAAAGCGGAACTACTGGTAGGTAGTATAATCATCTGGGCCATATTCAACAAATATCAAAAGTATAAGGCAAAAGGCGTCCTAGAAGAGAAGCCCATAATTGGTATAGTGATTGAGGAGGCCCCGAGGGTCCTTGGCAAGGAAGTTATAGAAAGACAGGGCCACAATATTTATAGTATTATTGCAAGGGAGGGTCGGAAATTCAATATTGGACTCGTTGCTATAACACAACTTGTAAGTTTAATTCCAAGGACTATACTGGCGAATATGAACACGAAGATAATTCTCGGGAATGAAATGTCACAAGAACGGGCTGAGATTATAGCAAGCGCTTCACAGGATCTTTCAGATGATAATCGGACAATAGCAAGCCTTGACAGGGGCGAGGCTATAGTGACGAGTGTTTTCACAAAATTCGCAGTACCCATTAAAATACCGCTCTTTGATGAACATGTCAAAGACAAAATAAATAAAATAAGAGAGAAACCCCCACTTTTATCCCTTGAAGACTTATAATAGGTGCAGATTATGTATAAGTTCGCTCATTTAGCAGATTGTCATCTTGGAGCCCACAGGTACACGGAACTTAAAAGGATAGAACTTGAAAGTTTTAAAGAGGCTATTAAGGAATCTGTCAATTCAAAGGTTGATTTTATTGTAATATCAGGGGATTTTTTCCATTCTAACATTCCTAACATGGAGGTTGTTAAGGAAGCTGCTAAAGTACTTAAGGATTTGAAAGAGGCTGAAATACCAGTATATGTATGTTATGGGAGTCATGATTACAGTCCGACTAGAACCTCAATGATTGATGTGCTTGAAAGTGCAGATTTGTTAAAAAGGGTTGATAACATCCGCAGAGGAGAAGAAGGGTATATCCTAGATTTTATCAGGGACCCAGTGACTGGGGCGAAACTTACAGGCATATCAGCCCGTAGAATGAGCATGGAAAAAGAACAATTCAAATACCTTAACAAGGAACCTCTAGAATCTGAGAAGGGCTTCAAAATATTCCTTTTCCATAGTGCCATAACAGAACTTAAACCAGCACGCCTTTCAGAGATGGAATCCATCCCATTAAGCCTTTTCCCCCGAGGCTTTGATTATTATGCTGGAGGCCACCTACATGAGAAGATAGAAAAGTATGAGAAAGATTATGGTCTTATAGTCTACCCTGGGCCATTGCTGGGGTCATATGCAACTGATCTTGAAGCAAATGCCAAAGGTAAAAAACAACGGGGATTCTATATTATAGAATTTGATGACACCATAAAGAATGCGAGTTTTCTGCCCTTGGATCTTGTTGAATATGCCTATTTTCCATATGATGTTACTGGTAAGAGCTCTCAGGAGGCTATGGATGATATAATCTCCGAGCTTCAGGTTTATGATGTGGATGGTAAAGTTGTTA
>LGEU01000057.1 GCA_001507955.1 Methanobacteriaceae archaeon 41_258
TCCATAGGGGATCATCTTTCCAATTTTATAGGGGGAGCCCACACTTTCAAATCAATACCCTCTATAAGGGCTCTTTCACCCTCTAATTGCACTATGACCCCAGAGTGCACTTTCTGCATCATGCAATGATGGGGTATGAAACGGACGGTCTCGCCCACGGAAGGTAATCTCCCATCTATTATACCCTCAAATCCGCTGACAAGACATATTCCAATTTCCTTGAATTCAAAATCCTTATCAAGCCTGTGACATGGACCCACTATATGAACAGTGATGAGACCATGATTTTCATCTATTATCTTTGCGAAGTGGGTTATGGGACATCCAAGGGGTCTGTAACGAATCACATCCCCCACGTTAAGTTTTTCATTTGTGAAAGGATAAAGTATTTCACGGCAGGAACTTTCACCTGGGAATGGTTTCAATAGAAAGTCGGCCTCATAATCATCTAAGAGGCCGACTATCACTTTCTCTTCAGGTATTATTTTCTCCTCCTTGAGTAGTCTTTGAAGTTTTTCAAGGTTTTCTGTGAAAATTTCCTGGTATAAAAATCTGCAATCTTCGAGTTTAGCATATCCTCTTATTAGAGCGCCTGCAAATTCATCACATCTTGCATAATCGCATATACCACAATTAAAACCAGGGAGAAGTGAAATAATCTCTTCTTTAACCGATCTTTTCTCCATCATAGAAACCTCTCACAAAGGATACAAATATTTTTGAAAAGGTTTGGAATGTAAAGAGTTTTATTCACCTTGGTATGTTTGGAAACCATCTATTCTCCGGAGTATCCCCCTATGATATTTCTTGTTAACCCTTGTTTCGCCCACACACAACGTACATACTGCAAGTGGGGCGGAATGTCTAAGTTTTTCGCTTTCAAGGGAAACCTCGGGACTTTTAACTATCTCATCCGCCAATTCTAGGCAGCCTTGGCCGCTTAACCCATTAGCTTCTATTATCTTAGCATTAGGGTTCACTTCGAATATTCTTTCCCTGAATATTTCACGTTCAGCCTGTGATATCATATCCCCCTTGGTTACGACCACAATATCTGCTGTTGAAAGGAAAGGGCCAACCTTTAATGGCGTGTTAGGCCCGCTTGTGGCGTCTATGACACATACGCCTAAACAGTTTTTTGTATAGGGTGCGCATCTATGACATAATCCTGCGGTTTCTATTATAAGAAAGTCTGAATTGTTCTGCCGCGCCCAGTCTATCATATCTTCTATGTTGTATATTGCATAATGGTCTGGGCACATGTCCATTGATAATCCTATAAGGGTTGGTATGCCGATCTTTTTAAATTTTTTATCGTCGTCGGTGTATAGACAGTCAATTTTAACAACTGATGCCGTGAAATTATCCCTCATAAGACTTTTTAACACGTGAACTAGAACTGCTGTTTTCCCGGAACCAGGAGTCCCCGCCACTATAACCATTCTCATCTTATGGCAACCCCCCACTAACTGGTTAAACCCTTGAGTTGTATATCCTCTATGATCTCCCCATGTCTTACCTTGTCCCTTAAGTTGAGGAGTAGATCGTCTATCTTGCTAAGCTCCTCTGAGAGTTCCTTTTCATGGGGTGTGGTTGTAACTATTTTTTGCATGCCACCATTTTTCATAACGATTCTTTTATCTGTCATCAATGCGAGGATGGGATCATGAGTGACTACCATAACGATCTTACCATGCCCCGATAGAACCTCCAGGGCTTCATGTTTCCTTATACCAGCATTCTCTATCTCGTCAATGAGTACTATCGGGGAATCGCTTATTATAGCCACGTCAGCCACCATGAGGGCCCTTGATTGTCCTCCGCTTAATATTGTCAGGTCATGACCCTCTTTTATGGGTTCGCCTGTTAATGTGTTAGCCAATTTTATAACCTTTTCTACGCAGGATTTGTGGGCGCCTCTACATTTAGCATGGAGTGTTAAGAATTCGCCTACTGTCATGTCAGCCAAGAAGTTCATGTTCTGTGATAATTGGGCCACCATCTTCTTACGGGGGTTGGTGCGGTCCTCGTATGTTGGCTCTTTATCATTTACAAGTATTTTTCTCTTGGAGAAGGTGTCCCTTTGGGCTAATTGTTCGATATCGGCTATTAGTGAGCTTTTACCGCTGCCCGTGGGGCCTACTACGCCGAATATTTCACCCCTTTTTATATCAACTCTTCTGACGGGCTCTTTTTCACCGAATTTGTCATAACCGCCTAATATTGTCACCTTTTTTATCATTAGAGCTTCACCTTTCCTAGAGTATCCCCTCTAAGCCCTCTTCGCATACTTTCAAGGGAAATAACATCCTCTGGTGGTATGTTGCCAAGGTTAGCGTTGGGTCCTATTTTTAGGATGAAATAGACTTGTTGGTTTTTTTGTGGAGCTTCCCATATCAACTTTTTCACTGGTAAGTGCTCTATGAGATAGTCAACTTCATCTTCTTTAACATTGCCTTTTTCATCATATACTCCAATGTTCTGGCCACCTTCTCTTGCTTCTATCAGGACCTTTTCAGCACCTGCTCTAAGATCATTTTTCACAAATTCTACTCTCTCTTCAAGACTTATTAATTTATCCTTCTTGGGATCTTTTTTACCAACTTCTGAGATCACATTGAATCCATGATCTATTGTATTTTCTATTATCTTGGTTTTTTCTTCCCTTGTCAAGTCTATTGAACCATCTGATATTTCAAGGTATTTGAAGCCGAGTTTTTCCGCTTCATGAAGATATTCTTCGAACTTACCTTGGATATATGCTATTTCAGAGAGTGTGCCGCCGGGGTGTGCTTCAATCCCATGATCCCTATAAATCATGATTTTCTCTTGTATAATATCTTTATCACATAAGCTTATAATACCCCAGCCAAATTTTACAAAATCTAGATGTTCACCAGCTATCTTCAAGAAATCCTCTACCATGCGGGGGCCTAAACCTTTATCTAACATCATTGTGATACCAGTGTTGTATTGTTCCCTTATCCTAGCTGGTGTTAAAAAATTAAAAGCGTACATTATTTCACCTTACTCTCGTGATTAGGGGGGATAATACCTTGACCTATGTGGATTAAATAATATAACTTGTCTAATATAAAATTATGGTGATTTCTATGATAAAGAGTATATGCTATTTTGAGAGCCCGGGACCGGAAAATACTGATAAGTTATTAAAACTTGTTAAAGAGAGATCTGAGGAACTTGGCATCAATGATATAATTGTTGCATCCGTTTCTGGTAGAACAGCCCTTAAATTGTTGGATGTATTGGGTGATGCGGATATTGTGTGCATCACTCACCATGCAGGTTTCAGAGAAAAGGGAAAATTGGAAATGGATCCTAAAGTAAGGGATGAATTAACAAAAAAGGGTATAAAAGTGTACGCGGGATCCCATGCACTAAGTGGTGTTGGTAGGGGGATTTCTAACAGATTTGGTGGTGTCACACCAGTTGAGATAATGGCGGAAACGCTCCGCATGGTCTCTCAAGGATTTAAAGTTTGCGTTGAAATCACTATAATGGCTGCTGATGCCGGCCTCATACCCATGGATAGGGAGGTCATAGCAATTGGAGGCACTGCACAGGGAGTTGACACAGCCCTAGTCATTTCACCAGCACATATGAACAATGTTTTTGACCTTAGAATACATGAAATAATCGCAATACCCCGCCCCTAGACCATTCCTCAAACCCTAAAAGTGGATAATATAAACCTTTGCTTATGAAAATTCATAAGATAGAGTATAAGTGGGAATAATTGGATCAGATGAAAAAAATGGAATAACGTTAAAGTTATATACTACTACATTAAATAATAAACAATTATAATCGAAATCAGTGATAAAAGCCCAAGCAGCAGGTAAGGGTGAATATCCACCAAAGTTCAAAAACCTCCAAAATTGGGCTGAAGCCCTATCATTCCTCTCATCCCGTCTTGGGTGAATGAGCATCCCATAATCAAGACCGGATCTCCAAAAAAAACCTTATGTGGGGGTAGCAATTGAAATTTATTAATGAAGCCATAAAAGAAGATACTATAAATAGGAAGCCAGCTCCTACACCATTAGACGAAGACCTCAAAGAGATAATAAAAGAAAGCCGGGCGAAAATATACGTCGTAGGTACTGGCGGAGCGGGGAATAACACCATAACCCGTCTAAACGAGATAGGAATAGAGGGAGCTGAGACCATAGCCATCAACACCGATGCACAGGATCTCTATTATACTCTTTCCTCTCGTAAGCTCTTAATAGGGAGGAGTATATGTAATGGTCTCGGAGCGGGTGGCATCCCAGAAATCGGAGAAGAATGTGCAGAGGAAAGCGAAGACGAGATAAGGAGAGAACTGGAAGGGGCGGACATGGTATTTGTCACCTGCGGCCTCGGTGGAGGCACGGGCACTGGCTCGGCGCCAATAATATGTAAGTTATCAAAGAAGATAGGAGCCTTGACAATTGCCGTGGTAACATTACCATTCAGTGCAGAAGGGCTTAAAAGGAGGGAAAACGCGGAGATGGGCTTGGAAAAGCTCCAGAACGCTGCTGACACCGTTATTGTTATCCCCAATGATAAACTCCTAGAAGTTGCACCCAACCTACCTATTAACAAGGCATTTATGGTGGCTGATGAAATATTAGGCCGGGCAGTTAAAGGTATAACAGAGCTAATCACGAAACCGGCCCTTGTCAGCCTAGACCTCTCAGATGTTAAAAGTATAATGAAGGGTTCAGGGATGGCAATAATTGGAATGGGCGAATCAGAATCAGGAGACCGGGCATTAGAATCAGTCCATGAGGCTCTTAACAGTCCACTCCTCGATCTCGACATATCTAATGGTAAAGGCGCCCTTATAAACATAGCAGGAAGCTCAGACCTCACATTGCAGGAGGCTGAGAACATAGTCCAGGTAGTCGCCGAGGAATTAGACCCAGACGCAAATATAATATGGGGAGCCCAAATACAAGATGAACTCCAAAACATGATAAGAACAACCATAATAGTCGCGGGAGTAAAATCCCCTTACATTTATGGTTCCCCAACCGAAAAGGAGATTATAAGCGAAAAGAAAAAAGAAAAGAAATCTGTGGATGATTCGGCACTAGAAGAATTTATAGACGGTGTGTTCTAGGCTACTATTTCGGGCTGGTAACGAAGAATTTATAAGTCCCCAAAAATAAACTACTATATAATAGAATTTTTAATCCCCCCTTTTTTTAAATAGTGGAGAGTAGATAATCATGAGTTACAAGGAATCTATTCTAGAGTTTATAGAAAAATCGAGGAGAGTCCTAAAAGTTTCAAAGAAACCTGATAGAGAAGAATATTTTACCGTAGCCAAGGTCACAGGCATAGGCATAATCATAATCGGAGTAATAGGCCTCATAATCACGCTAATGACACAAATCCTAGGTAAATAAAACATATTAGGTTGTGCATCCCAATGGAAGATAAAAATGCCATTTATGCCCTGAAAACATCAGTGGGCCAAGAAAAAAACGTGGCAAGGATGCTAGCAAGGAAAGTTAAAGCAAGCGCGATGGAAATAAATGCTATCCTAGCACCAGAATCATTGAAAGGATACATACTAGTGGAAGTATCAGGTAAACTGGATATTAGGAACCCCGCATTAAGGGTGCCCCACCTGAGAGGTATAGTAGATGGTGAAAAACCCATAGATTTTGATGAGATAGGAAAATTCCTTAAACCAGAACCTATAATATCATCCATCAAAAAAGGTAGTATAGTTGAACTCATATCAGGGCCCTTCAAAGGAGAAAGGGCAAAGGTTATACGTATAGATGAATCAAGGGAAGAAGTAGTCCTAGAATTGATAGAAGCAGCCGTGCCAATACCTGTAACGGTTAAAGCCGACCAGATACGCATAATACAAAAGGAGGCTGATTAATTGGCTAAGGAGACAATCGAGATCCTCATAGATGGTGGTAAAGCCACCCCAGGGCCGCCATTAGGTCCGGCCCTTGGACCATACGGAGTCAACATGATGCAAATTGTCGATGAAATCAACAAAAAAACAGCAGACTTCGAGGGGATGAAAGTCCCTGTAAAAATCAACATAGACACTGAAACAAAAGAATTCGAAATCCAAGTAGGAACACCGCCCACAACAGCCCTAATAATGGCAGAACTAGGCATTGAAAAAGGATCAGAGGATCCTGGGATGGACAAAGTCGCAGACTTAACCATGGAACAGGTTCTGAAAGTGGCTAAGATGAAATTCGACTCACTACTTGCAAAAGACTACAAAGGCGCTGTTAAAGAAATATTAGGGACTTGTGTGAGCATGGGTATAACAGTAGAGGGCAAAGACCCTAGAAAAGTCCAAAAAGAAATCGACAAAGGTGTCTATGATAACATACTAGAAGAAGCCACACCATAAATATAATATACTATAAAAGCTAGAATTTTGATTTTACAATAAACTCTATTTTCTTATGTGGAGGATAATAAAATGAAACAAGAGATACTAGAAGCGGTGAAGAAGGCTAAGGAACAATCCAAGCCGCGGAACTTCACACAGTCAATCGACATAGTCATAAACATCAAAGACCTAGATGTGAACAAACCAGAGAACAGATTCGAAGAAGAAGTTTCACTACCACACGGCCGCGGCAAAGAAGTTAAAATAGCAGTCATCGCAGATGGAGAATTAGCCCTACAAGCAAAAAAAGCCGGCGCAGACCTCGTGATAACAAGGGATGATCTAGAAGAGCTTGGGAAAAATCGTAAAAAGGCTAAAAAGTTAGCCAACGAATACGAATTCTTCATAGCACAAGCAGATCTAATGCCACTTGTGGGCCGATTCCTAGGACCAGTACTAGGACCCAGGAAAAAGATGCCCAAACCAATACCAGCAACAGCAAACCCAGCCCCACTCATAAAAAAGCTCAGGGACACCGTCAGAGTCAGAGTAAAGGACCAACCATTAATACACACAACCGTGGGAACGGAGAAAATGGACGAGAAAAAAATAACAGAGAACATTGAATCCATCCTCGACGTGCTTGACCGTAACCTCGAAAAGGGCAGAAAACAAGTAAAATCCATGTACATAAAGACAACCATGGGACCGGCAGTAAAGGTGATCTAAAATGGCTCATGTAGCTGAATGGAAAAAGGAAGAAGTTAAAGACCTTGCAGAGATGATAAAAGGTCATGATGTCATAGGCATAGTTGACCTGTCAGATATCCCAGCAAAGCAGTTGCAAAAAATGAGACAGAATCTCCGTGAAAAAGCAAAACTTAGAATGTCAAGGAAAACCTTAATCTCCCTAGCACTAGACAGAGCAGCTGAGGAAAAGAAAAACATAAAAAAGTTGAAAAGTATCATGGAAGGCCAGCCGGCCCTCATAGTCAGCGACATGAACCCTTTCAAATTATTCAAAATACTTGAAAAGAGCAAAACCCCATCCCCTGCAAAACCGGGGGCAATAGCACCCCAAGACGTGATAATACCTAAAGGGGATACTGGTTTCGCCCCTGGGCCCATCCTTGGGGAATTACAGCAACTAGGCATACCTGCAAGGATAGAGAGGGGTAAAATAGTTATAACAGAAGATCACACCATATTAAAAGCCGGGGATGAAATATCCCCAAAGGTTGCTGAAATATTAAACCGCCTAGATATACAACCATTAGAGGTTGGTATAGACCTTAAAGCCGCATATGAAAACGAAACAGTTTATACATCCGATATTTTAACAATTGATGAAAACAAGACAATAGCTGATATCAAAAGGGCGGTTTCACAAGCCTTCAACTTGTCAATTAACGCATTAATCTACACCAGAGAGACAATACCCTATATCCTACAAAACGCAGCTTCAAAAGCCTTCAACTTAGCCTATAATGCTGAGATACTCACATCAGAGACAGCGGAACCACTATTATCTAAGGCCTATGCACAGATGCTTTCATTAGCAGCGAAAATCGCCCATAACAAGGATGCTCTTGATGAAGAATTACTAGAAAAGATAACAACCAAAACCAGACCAACAACCAAAAAAGAAGAGGAAGAAAAAGAAGAGGAGGAAGAAGAGGAGGAAGAAGAGGAGGAAGAAGAGGAAGAGGAGGAGGCCGCCGCTGGTCTGGGC
>LGEU01000058.1 GCA_001507955.1 Methanobacteriaceae archaeon 41_258
ATCCCCTTCTTTGAGGTACTCCATTACAAACCAGTTGTTACCAAATAATGTGTAAGCTGAATGGTCTATTAAGGGCGTGTCATGGAATTCTTCGTGTACGTGTCTTGCGAGTAAGGGCGGCATCGCAGCTTCCATCGCGGTGGTGTAGCCCATCTTAGCATAATTATATCCTGCCATGAAAGTTGAGGGTACTGAAAATCCGCTGCCAGCTCTGCCGCCTTTAAATTTTGCAGCGGCTTTTTTACTGTCTTCTGGTCTGTAAGTTCTTCCTATGTTGACTTTTGGGCCTGCTATGTGTGCGTGTGGGTCTACTCCACCAGGCATTACTATTTTGCCTGATGCGTCGATAACCTTTGCATCGTCACTGACACTTTCAACGATTTTACCGTCTTTGACGCATATGTCCATCTTTTCCCCGTCGATGTCGCTTTGGGGGCAGTAAACAAATCCATTTTTTATTATAAGCTCCATTTTAATCCTCCCTTAAATTTGACCGAGTTTGCCATAAACTTTTTTCATTAATGTTGGCATGTCAAGTACTTCTTCATCTGTGGGTATGACTTCTACGGGAACGTTTTTGAAGCTCGGTGTTGCAGTCGAGTCTGTGTTGGGTCTTACAACGCGGTTGGCCCATGGCCCCATTGGAATGTATATCATCTCTTCTGGCAGGGCTTCCTTTGCTTCAACAACTTTAACGACAACGTCTCCGTATTCCGAGATGACCTTTACGTTGTCCCCTTCTTTTACTCCTAATTTTCTCATCATTTCGGGGTTCATGTAGACTATTGCAGCAGCATCCACGTATAATTTAAGGTCTTTCCCGGCTTCTATAGCTTGTCCTTGCCATATGGTTCTACCAGTATTTAGTATTGCTCTCATTCAGATTCCTCCAGTCTTATTGCGTCTACAGGACAACTTTCAACGCATGTTCCACATTTTCCGCAGAGGTCTGGATTTTTTATGTTGATGACACCATCTTCTACTATCATTATAACTTCTACGTCTTCTGTGGGTCCTTTACCTCCTGCAATTTCGGGACTTCTTAGGGCATTGACTGGACATGCTACGACACAATTTCCGCACCCGTGGCAGAGGTCTGGGTATGCTTTTAATTCGATCGCCATTTTGCTTAAACCCCCATTATTTTATTAAGGATTCGAATGCATTTTGCCATGCTTTTGATCTAGTTGGTGTATAGTTTATGCTATTCCTTTTGACTGTTATAGCGTCTACGGGGCAGGATTTTTCACATGCACCACAATAGATGCAGAATTTTTCATCCTTGTGGAGTTTTTCGGGTTTTTCTCCTGGTTTTTCTGGTTTGGGGAATGAGAGGACGTTACATGGACATACCATTACGCATGTTTCGCATCCTTGACATTTTTCCTCATGGAGGATGAGTTCGCCTTCGAATGGTTTAGTGACTTTGGCGGCGTCTACTGGGCAAATTTCTTGGCACCATCCACAGTTAACGCATAATTCAGGGTCTATGTAGGATGTTCCTGTTATTTCAGGTTTGAGTTCTATTTCGTATTCTCCATATGGGCAGATTCTGCATACTTCCATTATTGCATCAACTGGACATACTCTCTTGCAGATTCCACAGTGGACGCATTTGTCTTCGTCTACGTTGATGTCGCTTGCTATGACTGGATTTATTGATGTTGGTTCTTCATAGTCTATTTCGATGGCGTCTGCTGGGCACATTTCTTCACAGATTCCACAGTATATGCAGGTGTCTTTGTCGATTTCGATTTCTCCTGTTATGAGGTCTTTTCTTTCTGGGAGGTCTCTTGTTATGGTTATTGCATCTTGTGGGCATGCTGTTTCACAGGCTTTGCAGTTTATGCATTCTTCTTCATCGATTTCGGCAGATTTTAGTAGTTGTGGATATCCTGGAATTTCTTTTATAGATGTGCCGTCTATTTGGAGGTCTAGTGCCTGGAATGGGCATATTGAACTGCACATTCCACATAGGACACATTTCCCTTCGTCTATGGTTATTTTGCTAGTTTCTTGTTCTGTTCTGATCATGGCACCCGTGGGGTTGACTTCGATGGCTTCTACCGGGCAGATTTCTTCACATAAGCCGCAGACTGCGCAGAGTCCATTGTTGAAAGACAATTTTCGCGTTTCTTCGCCGGCTCTTTCAACCGTAATGTTCCCCCCTTCCTCTATTACTTCCGTAGTCTCCATCAATCTTCTACCTCCTCAATTTCTATAGAATTTGTCGGACACATTTCAACACATATGAGGCAACCACAACACCATTCAGAGTCTATTTCTGCCTTTAGTTCATCCAGTTTTATGGCTTTCATAAGGCAACTGTCTATGCAAATACCGCATCCAATACACGAACTTTTCACTGAAGCTTTGAACTTTCTTCTTTGGCAGGCTTTGATTATTGTTCTTGTCTTATTTGTATCCTGTAGGAGGGCGTAGGTTAGAAGTAGGAAATCCCTTGGACATAACTCTGTTATCACCTTTGCGACTTCTATCGATCTTATAGAAAGGTTCCTACCATTTAGGTAGTGGGAAACGGTGGATCTGTTGATGCCTAATCTATTGGCTACCTCTTTTTGTGTGTGTCCTTGTTTTGTCAAGTTTACTGCTGCGAGGTACCGTAGTCCTGAAATTATATGTTTTGGCATCGGGTCACCATGTGTGCTAATCACACTTTTATGCTTATTTTATTTAAAACATTTCTACCAAGAAAAAATAGAAAATTATATATATTATTGTGTGGTGTGCACACCTACTATTGTGGGATTAAATCAACACAAGAAACCTTCAAAGCAGGCATCCCAGAAAGAGGATCCCTCACAGAACTTGTAAGACGGTTAACAGGAGCAAAATGGAAACTCATAAAAGTAACACCCTCCATTAAAGCTTCATTAAATCTTACTTTCGCTTTGACGGAGCCTCGCCTTGATTTAACCAAAACAAAATCGCCCTCACGGACTCCTAACTTCTCCCCATCAATAGGGTTCATCTCAAGAGACTTCCAATCCTTAAATTCTTCAAGACCTTTAATTTTACTTGTCATGGTCCTTGTATGATACTGATATAAGCTTCTACCAGTAATGAGTATAAAAGGATAATCTTCATCAGGCGTCTCAAATAACCTAAATGATGGTAAGATGAACTTAGCCCTACCATTTTCCCTCGTGAAACCATCCTTATAAAGAAAAACAGTCCCAGGATCATCCCTGCTCCTACAGGGCCATTGGATCCCCCCATTTTCTAGTCTCTTATATGACATGCCACCATATGCTGGTACAAGTTCCCTTATTTCATCAAATATTTCCCTGGGATTTTCAAATTCAAAACCAGGGACTCCCATTTTTTCAGCGATCTTGCATATAATCCACCAGTCAGGTTTAGCATCCCCTGGTGGTCTAACAGCAGATTTTATTAATTGGACTCTCCTTTCAGTATTTGTGAATGTACCATCCTTTTCTGCGAATGAACAAGCTGGTAAAATAACATCTGCAAATTTTGAAGTTTCACTGGGGAAAATATCCTGTACAATTAAAAATTCAATGCTTTTAAGGGCTTCTTCCACATTATTTATATCTGCTTCGCTTAAAATAGGATTTTCACCCATAATATATAATGCTTTTATTTTACCTTTGCATGCCCTTTCAAAAATTTTAGGCAGTATCAATCCCTTTTCCTTGGGGAGTTTACAATTCCATTTTTTTTCGAATTTTTCCCTCGCATCATCAATTGACTGATAACCTGGGTATAAATCTGGTAATGCGCCCATATCAGAGGCTCCTTGGACGTTATTCTGCCCCCTTAATGGGTTAATACCTGTATTGGCCCGTCCAAGGTTACCAGTTAAAAGTGCAAGGTTGCTAAGTGCAAAAACATTATCTGTTCCATTAAAATGTTGAGTTATGCCCATAGCATAGATTATCGAAGCGGCGGGAGAAGATGCATAAAGTATAGCAGCCTCCCTAATCTTATCACGGGATATGCCAGTTATAGATTCTATTTCATCCCATTCAAGATCATAAACGTATTCTTTAAACGATTCAAAACCTTCAGTTCTCTTTTTCATGAATTCATGATCTATAAGGTTCTTTTCTATTATGGCCTTGCACATTCCCAGGATTAAAGGAACATCAGTACCTGGTTTATTCCTCAAATAAATATCAGCATGTCTTACAAGTTCGATCCTTGTTGGATTAACCACTATAAGTTTTGAACCATTCTTAACGGCTTCTATAACCTTATATGCGATTACAGGATGGGTTTCTGTTGTATTGGTTCCAATTGCTAGGATGCAGGATGCCTTCTTAAGTTCGTTGATGGAATTGGTCATGGCCCCGCTGCCGAGACTTTCACTTAAAGCTACTAGGGATGGGGCATGACAGAGTCTTGCACAATGGTCTATATTATTGGATTTCATCACAGTCCTTGTAAATTTTTGCAGTAGATAATTTTCTTCATTAGTACACTTTGCAGAGGCTATGGCTGCGAACTCATCCCCATTGTATTTTGAAAGTTTATCTGCTATGAATGCTATGGCTTCATCCCATTCAACCTCTTTGAACTCGTTATCTTCTTTTATAAGGGGTTTTTCCAACCTCTCACTGCTGTTCACGAAGTTTAGAGCGAATCTGCCTTTAACACAAAGTCTACCATTGTTAACCGGGTTTTCGGGGTCTCCCCTTGCGCTGACAATCCTATCACCCCTGATTCCAAGGTAAATCCCGCAACCCACACCACAATACGGGCATACCGTTTTAACTTCCCTTGATGGCTTCTCTGACTTCTTTACAAGGGCCCCGACTGGACAAGTTTCAACACATTCGCCACAGGATACACAAATAGAATCTATTAAAGGTTTATCCATAAATGTACCAATCTTGGTTTTGGCACCTCTAAATGTGAAATCTATTGCATTGACACCTATAATATCACAAGATTGGACGCATAAACCACAGAGTATGCACTTACCATTATCCTTTAGGAAGAAGGGGTTGGAATCATCAATTGAATCGTCAATTTTAAATTCCCTCAATTTTGTCAAATCCTCGTCATTAATGCCAAGATAAGAAGAGATATCCTCCAATTTACATTCTCCAGATCTAGGACATTTGAGGCAATCTCCAACATGTCCATTTATCAACAAGGAGGCTATAACCCTCCTAATCCGATTTAGCCTATCAGAATCACTTATTACCTGCATACCATCTTCTACTGGAGTTTCACACGCAGTTACAAGTCTGCCATCCAAAGTCTCAACTAAACATAACCTACAAGCACCAAAGGCATCCAATCCCGGTCTGAAACAAAGATGGGGTATGTATATATTGTTTTCCAAGGCGGCGTCCAATATACTCTTACCCTCATCTACTCTAATCCTCTGACCATCCAAGATAATCTCCATTCTCCTCTTCATAAACATCCTTAAAATTTTTTTAATTTATAGGAAAAATTTATCTTTATCTAAATAAACTTTTTCTTGGTGTGGTCTTATGAAGATACTTAGCATAATAGGTACAAAAGGCACTGGTAAAACAACACTCGTAACAAAGCTAATAAAAGGACTAACCAATAAGGGGTATAAAATTGGCACAATAAAACATGCACATGGAAGATTTGACTTTCCAAGTAAAGACACTGGAAGACACAGGAAAGCAGGGGCAAAAATAGTCATAGGAGCGGGAAAAGAAACATTTTTTCTCTCCCCCAAAGAAAAGAACATTAAATGGATAATATCAACCATCCCAATTATAGAAGAAATCGACTTCCTAATCATTGAAGGATTCAAAAAAATGGAATTCGCCAACATATCCACATCCATAGAAAATGAATTCACCATAAAAAAAGTAGACCCATTCTCCCTCACAGATGAAGAATTCAACAAACTACTCCAGCTAATAGAAAAAAGAACCTACGGCCTCCTACTAGGCCTAAATTGTGGAAAATGTGGATTCGAATCCTGCAAAGAATTTGCACAGGCAAAAATTAGAGGAGACGCAGATGACATTAACTGTAAAAGCCAATTCAAAAAGGCAATGTTACGTATAAATGGCAATCCAATACCACTCAACCCCTTCGTACAAAAAATCATGTCAAAAACCATCAAGGGAATGGTAGAATCCCTACAAAGAGAAGAAACCGAAATCAACAAGATAGAGATAATAATAAAATGATGAAAATGAAAATCTATGACAACTACAACAGACCGGTAACATCATTAAGAATCTCAATAACCACAAAATGCAACTTAAATTGCTTCTATTGCCATAGAGATGGTATAATCCCCAGTTCCCGAGAAATGACAGCAGATGAAATAGAGAAAATATGTGAAGTCGCATCTCAACTAGGTATAACCAAAATAAGATTATCAGGCGGCGAACCATTACTCCGAGATGATATAATCACAATAATAGAGAAAATCAACGCCATAGGATTCAAAGATATAGCAATCACAACCAACGGCATTCTACTCGAGAAATATAGCAACAAACTTAAAAAAGCAGGCCTCAACAGGATAAATGTAAGCCTTGACACATTAAACCCCACTACATACAAGTTCATAACAGGAAAAAACCAACTAGAAAAGGTTAAAAGGGGTATAAAAAGTGCTGTGATGGCCGGTTTATATCCCATCAAAATTAACATGGTAATAATGAAAGGTATAAACTCCCATGAAATCTGGGAAATGTTCCAATTCTGTCGCCAACAAGGAGCCATCCTCCAACTCATCGAACTTTTAGAAACAGAACAATGTTCCAACAATGGCCTTGAAAAATACCATTACAATTTTGTCAAAATTGAAAAAAAACTTGCAAAGATAGCTGATAGAGTAAAGACCAGGAATTTCATGCAAGACAGAAAAAAATATTATATTGATGGGGGAGAAATCGAGATAGTAAAACCTATGGATAATACACGATTCTGTGAAAATTGCACAAGGATGAGAATAACACCTGAAGGCAAACTAAAACCATGCCTTTTGAGAAATGACAATCTTATTGACGCAAAACAAGCACTTCAACAGGGAAACCTAGAAAAGCTCCGCCGACTATTTATCGAAGCGATAAAACGGAGATGCCCATATTATTTATCAAAAAAATAAAATATTAACTAAAAAGGTAAACAATATACTCCACCATCCCAGAAGCTGCTGTCAATGAGACCATACCTGAAAAGCACGTAACCAGTTGCCCCACCCTTTAATGAGGCCATTATATCAGATTCGAGCTCTGTCTTGGGAATCGGAGTTGCATTAGAATCTGAAATGTATGTTTGCAAGCCTGTCCACACTTCCTTGCCACCACACCTATCCTTTATATACCTTGTAACTTCCATTATCCATGTGGTGTTTTTACAGTAGTTGCCCTTGTATGCCATTGGGATTAACACGTCAAGGTATTGTGCAAGTTGAGCATAATCCTGTCCATAATAATATGCGTTCACACCTTTCTCTGGCATTAGAGCCGCTGAAACTAGGACATTTGGCTTTATGGACTTGACAGTTACATAGACTCTCTTTACTATCTCCGTTATAATATCAGTTGCATTAGGGAACTCGGAAGCATTTCCAGGATAACGGATGTAATCAAGGTGCACGCCACTTACACCAGGAATTAGATAACCTCTGATCGTGCCTATTAAATTGTCAATGTAAGTTTCATTTGTAGGATCGATCCATGTTCCGTTCTGTTGGAGGCAAATAACCCACGCATGTACTTTGATATTTGCATTTGAAGCCTTCTGGATAAAGTTTAGAAGCTTATCCCGGTACTCTTCATTAAATGCTAGTTGTCCAAGGAATATATCTGTTATACCTTTATTTTTCAACGCTGTAAAATCTATGTTCTCCATATCGTCTGTGTGAACCCATATACCTCCATGTGCCCTGGTAACATTAATGCTTACATTTGTTATTGTGACATAATTTGGCAGTCTTTTATAGGTGTTGTGGAATTTTATTATTCGGGCGTAGGCGTATATTAGGCTTTGGTAGTTCACTTTTCCGATTGTTGT
>LGEU01000059.1 GCA_001507955.1 Methanobacteriaceae archaeon 41_258
TTTTGCCGTGGCCGCCGACAGGCCTGTGACATTTGATGGGGGTTCGCAGAATACTCCAAGAGCATATTGGATAGGTAAGGCCCTTTTAACTGATAATGAGTCATTGTCACTTGGCATACTTACAATGTTATCAACAAGTGGAGACATGGCATATAATACACTTGATAATTACACCCATAACAGTTCATTGTCCGTTAAGATACTTACAGAGACCTTGGGACTTCCCAGGGATGATGCTAAGAAGATTATGATAGACAAGTATAAGTTAACAGCAGCTCAAGCCGATAATGTGTTAAAGTATTCGCATCCTGATAAGAAGAAGCCCTTTGTCCTCATATTAAGTTCTGACATGTTGGGGAAAGCTGCATGGTGGAGCTACTTTGGAAGTTGGAATTTTGATAAGAAGGAAGGTGAACATTATGCTTATTATACTTCCTTGGCGGCTTCGAAACCTGAAGTATCTGGTAATGTAACGAAGATAATGACCGTGAATGATCCTTCTGGGATGGTGGGTGTCTTAATAGAGAAGAAGGCTAATGATACTAATGCAACCATAGTAGTGATGGGGGCTAATGGCACTTCCGAGAAGATAAAACCCCACAAGTTAATATTAGTTGAAGGCAATCAGCTAGTTAAGAACGAGATAGTAGATAAGAATAGTCCTTTTGGTTTGTTTGTGCTGGGGAGTGAGGGTTCATATATGACTTTTATAATGGATAAGAAACTTGAGGATTCTATGTTCACAAAACTTTTCCTCTTAGGCGGTTTTAACCAGACATCCTTCAAGTTACTCCATCAGGAACCTGGAGTTCTCGTGTGGACGAGAGCTTAATATCTTTTCGCCATTTTAGCCCGTAGGATGTCAGTGGCGCTTACCATCCCAATAATCTCATCATCCTCTTCTACTAGTAGCCTCCACACCACATTAGTAACCATCTTAGTCGCAGCTTCCCTGATACTCGCCTCTGGGGATATTGTGACAAGATCCCTCTCCATAACCTCCCATACTTTCACTTCACTTAGGTCATCGCCTTCGGCTATGGCCTCAAGAACATCCCATGTTGTCACTATCCCAACCTTCACGTTATCCCTTGTCACGACAGCGCTCCCATGTCCTTTTTCAACAAAATTCCTCAAAACATCCTCAAGGTTACTGTTAATATCAAGTGTTTCCACATCTTTAACCATAACATCCTTCACCTTCATAAAAACACCTAATATCATCATTATAGATGGACTTTATATAAAAAATTTTGTAGTATTCTAGTGATGACTATGGACATCGAAGAAAAAATAAAAGAAATTGAAGAAGAGATCAGAAGAACACCATACAATAAGGCCACGGCACATCATATAGGTAAACTAAAGGCTAAATTGTCCAAGTTGAGAGAGAAGGCCATCTCAAGGACAACAAGGAAGGGTAAGGGTTTTCATGTTAGAAAATCTGGCGATGCTACCATAGTCCTTGTGGGTTTTCCTTCAGTGGGTAAATCCACTCTACTTAACCTTATAACGAACGCCCAAGCAAAGGTTGGAGAATACCAATTCACCACATTGGATGTTATACCAGCCATCATGGAATATAAAAGTGCTAGGATCCAGGTATTGGATATACCAGGGATAATACCAGGGGCTTCCAAGGGTAGAGGGAAGGGAAGGGAAGTATTATCAGTTGCAAGGAATGCAGATCTCATAGTAATGATAATAGACGTCCTAGACCCCGAACAGAGGAATATTATACTAGAAGAGTTGAGGAATGTTGGTATAAGACCGGATGAAAAACCCCCAGAAATTAAAATGAAAAGGAAAAAAAGGGGTGGCATCCAAGTTTCAACTACAATACAGACAACCCACCTTAACGAGAAGATAATAAGATCCATACTCAACGAATATGGAATACACAATGCTGAGGTGATCTTAAGGGATGATGCGACAATGGAACAGTTCATAGACGTTATAGAGGGTAACAGGGTATACATACCCACCTTGACGGTCTTCAATAAAATGGACCTTGTAGACGAGGAATACATTAGGGAACTCCAAGGTGAAGTGCCTGGATCTATGTTTATATCAGCCAAGGAGAAGATTAATATCAAGGAAGTTAAAGAGAAGATATTTGAAAAACTCAACCTTATAAGGGTTTACTTGAAACCTCAACATGGTGAACCAGACTATGAAGAACCGCTCATAATCAGGAAAAGATCAACAGTGAAAGATGTATGTGGAAAACTCCACAGAGACTTCATAAAGAAATTCCGTTATGCAAGAGTATGGGGGGAATCAGTGAAATTCCAAGGACAAAAGGTTGGAATGGATCATATCCTAGAGGATGGAGATCTGATAACCATAATAATCAGAAGATGATAGGGTGTTAAAATTGAAACTAGATGACATAAAGATCTCAAAGGCGATAATAGAAGAATACATGGATGAATTAATAGACTATCTTGATGTTGACGTGGCTATTGGTGGTGGAGGACCATCAGGGCTCACAGCCGGCTACTACTTATCCAAGGCCGGGTTTAAAGTAAGTCTATTTGAAAGGAAGCTCTCAATTGGGGGTGGAATGTGGGGTGGGGGCATGATGTTCAATAAGATAGTAGTCCAAGAGGCTGGGAGGGAAATCCTCCAAGGAGAATTTGGCGTGAACTGCCAAGAACATGAAAAAGGCTACTATGTCGCCGATTCCATAGAAGCCACCTCCACTTTATGTTCAAAGGCCTGTAAAGCCGGTCTTAAAATCTTTAACTTGATAAGTATTGAGGATGTTATGATAAGAGATGAAAAGATAAACGGACTAGTACTAAATTGGACTGCAGTGGAAATGGCAGGTTTACACGTTGACCCCCTAACTATAAAGTCAAAGACTGTTATAGATGCAACAGGCCATGATTGTGAAATAGTAAAGGTTGTGCAGAGAAAGATTGGTCCAAGGCTCATGACAGAGACCGGCAAGATCATGGGTGAGAAGCCAATGTGGGCTGATAAGGGCGAGACGAGCCTCCTCGAGAATACCCGTGAGGTTTATCCCAACCTTTACGTGGCTGGCATGGCGAGTAATGCCGTTCATGGCGCGCATAGAATGGGACCAATATTTGGGGGGATGCTACTTTCAGGAAAAAAGGTGGCAGATCTCATCATGGAAAAACTGGGATAAAAAGGACGATGAAACCCATTATATGTATTACAGGGACGCCCGGGGTGGGTAAGACAAGCATATCCCACAAGCTTAGGGAAGTTTTAGATGGGAATTTGGTCGAAGTTAACAAGTTAGCCGAGGAGAAGGAACTTTTCATAGGAGAGGATCCGGTTAGGGGTTATAAGATTGTGGATATACCCTCTCTTTGCAAGGAGATCGCGAAAGTCGTGGAAAGAGACTCTCTTAATATTGTGGAGGGTCATTTATCACATTATTGTAGGATCTGCGACCTTGTAATCGTTTTAAGATTACATCCAAGGATTTTATTGCAAAGGTTAGAGGAGAGAGGATATGATCATAAGAAGATAAAAGAAAATGTTGAGGCCGAGGCTCTTGGAGTATGCGCCTATGAAGCCTACCAGTTACATGATGATAGAGTCCATGAAATAGATTGCACTGGCCTATCCCATGATGAGTTGTTGGATGAGATTATCACAGTCCTAAAAGGTGAGAAACCTTGCACATTTGGTAGTGTAGATTTCATGGAATGGTTCCTTGAAGGAGGGGGAAAGTTTTTAAATGATTAAATATAAGATCTTATATAATAATGCTTCTTGTAAAATATTTCCTTTGCAAGGAGATAAATTAGAGGATTGTCTATTCTAGTTTAATATTATGAGAGGATCTAGTTTGCCGGGGAGAAGGCCACGATGGATACTAAGGATAGCAGAGGAGAGAATGGACATCCTTTTCCAATTGGCAGATAAAGAATTTTCTAAACATCCTGAAAGATCCCATCGGTATGTTGAACTTGCAAGGAGGATCTCGAAAAAATATAATCTGAGAATCCCGCGGAAATGGAAAAGAAGGTTTTGTAAAAGCTGTTACAAGTTCCTGAAGCCAGGTTACAATTGTAGGATAAGATTGTCAAGGGGTAAAATACACTACCAGTGTCTAGAATGTGGGAGGATTATGAGATTCCCATACATTCGGGAAAAAAAGCTTAAGAGGAGAAATAAAATTGAATATCACACCTCCAAAAAAAGAGCTGATGAGAAGGTCCCTATCAACAACAACATTACAGATAGGGAAAGCCGGAGTCAATGAAAGGGTTATAAAAGAGATTAAAAGACAATTAAAGGATAAGGAATTGATAAGGATAAAGTTCGCAAGGAGCATATCCACTGAGAAGGAAAGTTATATTAACGAGATCATCAGAAAAACCAATGCCAAGCTCATAGATTTAAGAGGAAACGTTGCCATAATATTCAAGAAAAAAGGATAGGGAGGAAACTTAATATGACCACAGTTTATGACGTGCCAGCGGATTTGCTCATAGATCAAGTTGCAAAGGAATTACGCAAAGAAAAGAAGGTTAAACCACCGGAATGGGCCCCATTCGTCAAAACAGGCCCCCATAAAGAAAGACGCCCAGACAATCCGGACTGGTGGTATGTGAGGGCCGCAGCACTCCTCAGAAGAGTGTACATTGATGGTCCAATAGGTGTGAACAGATTAAGAACAAGATACGGTGGTAAAAAAGACCGGGGCTCAAGGCCTGAAAAATTCAAGAGGGGCAGTGGCGCCATTATAAGAAGGGCTCTTCAACAATTGGAAGAAGCAGGCTTCATAGAGAAAGTTGAAGGTGGGAGGATAATAACTTCTAATGGAAGGGCATTCCTTGACAAAATCGCCCATAAGGTCAAGGAAAATCTTAAAGAACTCGAAAAATACTAAACTGGAGGGTTAGAGTGACAGACCTAGAAGAAATACGTCGAAGAAAAATGTTGGAAATGCAACAGAGGGCGCAGCAGCAAGCTGCAGAAGCCGAGAAGGAAGAACAGTTACGGCGACAGTTCGAAATACAGAAGAGACAGTTGCTCATGAAAATACTAACCCCCAAGGCTAGGAGCAGACTTGCAAACCTCAGGCTCACAAGACCAGAATTTGTTGAGCAAATCGAATTACAATTAATACAATTAACCCAAGCAGGTCAAATACGTTCAAAGATCACGGACAAACAACTAAAAGAGCTTCTAAGGAGAGTTACCAGCAAAAAGAGGGATATAAGGATCGTTCGCAGATGATCCTCTTTTCGTGTTTATGAAGGCTTGTGTACTTTACAGTGGCGGGAAGGACAGCTCATTAATGGCCACAATACTAAAAAGATTAAACCTAGAAGTAGAGCTTGTAACCGCAAATTTCGGAGTTTACAAGTCATGGGTTCCCGCCGCAGAATCGGCAAAGGCCCTTAGATTCCCACACAAAGTCATGAAATTAGACCAGGAAATATTGTATGAGGCTGTGGAAAAGATAATAGATGATGGCTTCCCAAACAATGGTATAGATTTTGTCCACCGACAAGTATTAGAAGCTGCCGCAAATGAATATGATATAATAGCTGATGGTACAAGAAGGGATGATAGAACCCCCAAACTTACAAGGGATGAGATAAGAAGCTTTGAGGACAGAAATTCCGTTGAATATATTAATCTAACAGGTTTAGGTTATAAAACAATAAATAGGCTTGCATCCCAATTATTCATACTAAAAAGGGAAAAATCAGATATCCATAATAATTCCGATTATGAAATAGAGATGAGATACCTTATAGATAAAATAGAAGGGAAGGGCAAATCTTTAAGATTCTTCCCAGAACATTACCAGACAAGGGTAATAGGCTGGAAATAGGAGGGAATAAGCAGATGAGCAGAAACAAACACGTCGCAAAGAAAATAAGACTAGCAAAGGCTAAAAAGCAGAATAGGAGAGTCCCAGTATGGGTTCTCCTAAAAAACAAACCATAGAGTACGCACCCACCCTAAGATGAGGCATTGGAGAAGAACCAAACTAAAAGTTTAAAGTGGTGGATAAAATGGAGAGAACATACACCATACCATTGGGAAGAGTTAAAAATGTTCCAAGGACGAAAAGAGCGCCCAGGGCAATAAAATTCATCCGCGAATTCCTAAAAAGGCATATGAAATCAGAGGATATAATATTAGACTCATCAATCAACGAAAAAGTATGGGAAAGGGGCATACAAAAAATCCCCCCAAAGATCAAAATAAAAGCCATAAAAGAAGAAGACGGAACAGTTAAAGCAGAACTAGTAGAATAAAGGTTTCAGAATATGATAAAGAGAACAAACCTCGATGGAAACCCTAATATAGGAGTTTATATTTCAGTCACGGAAACCCAAGCACTTATACCATTCCATACATCCACAAGGATAGAAAAAATAATAGAAGAAGTACTAGAAGTGGAAGTTTTCAGGGCCACCATAGCAGGCAGCAGCCTAAATGGGATACTATCCATTGGAAACTCTAACGGTATCATAGTCTCCCCCTATATCCTCAAGAGGGAGATAGAATCTTTGGAAAAAGCAGGCTTCGAAGTCTTCGTATTACCTGAAAAGTTCACCGCAGTAGGCAACTTAATATTAGCAAATGATCATGGTGCCATTGCAAGTCCACTCCTCTCTGATGAATCAATGAAACTGATAGAAAAGGCATTAGAAGTTAACGTCGAACAGGGGACCATCGCAGGTTTCAACATTGTAGGATCTGTTGCAACAGCCACAAACAAGGGCGTCCTATTACATCCAAATACTGCAAGGAGAGAATTAGAATTTGTCGAGGAAACCTTGAAAGTGCCTGGTGATGTTGGAACACTCAACCATGGTATGACCATGATAGGCGCATGTTCCATAGCCAACTCAAACGGGGCTATAGTAAGTGAAAACACCACAGGCCCTGAACTAGCCAGGATAGAAGAGGCACTAGGCTTTCTCTAGGGGGTTATGATATGAAGACAAAAATATTCCGAGTCAAAGGAAATTTTATGATGGGTGAAAAATTACAACCATTCACCAAGGAATTAAAGGCGATTAAAAAAGAAGAAATTCACGAGAAGATATACTCTGAATTTGGCAGCAAACATGGTATAAGTCGTAACAAGGTCTACATAGAGAGTATAGAGGAGATCTCCCCTGATGAAGTGGAGGATCCTATATTAAAGAATATATTGGAGGCATGATTTTAATGGAAGAACAGCAACCATCGGATGACCAGCAACGCCTAGAGGAGATCATAAACCAATTAAACTTTTACCAACAACAAGCAGAGTTGATCCAAAACCAGATAGAAGCCATGAGAAATTCATTAACAGAATTAGAGGTCTTGGAAGATACTTTAGAGGCCATGAAGGGTAAGGAGGGTGCTGAGACACTAGTACCAGTAGGTGCAGGTTCATTCATAAAAGCCCAACTTAAAGACACAGACGAGGTCATAATGAGCATAGGAGCCGGCGTAGCCATGAAAAAAACCCTAAATGACGCTAAAGAGACCATAGACGAACAAAAAAAGGAATTAGAGGATGCCATAGGCAAATTGTCCGAAAACCTTAAAAAGATAACAGAGATAGTACTCAAATTATCCCCACAAGCAGAAGAATTATACCAAAAAATTAGAGGAAGTGAAGGGTAATTGTTTGAGGCCCTGAAGAAAAAAATCAACAAAACAATCACCAAGATCACAGAAAAAATCTCAAATAAAGAAAAAACAGAAAAAGAAACCATCAAAGAAAAAACCATAGAAGAACCTATAAAAGAATCTGAAACAGTACAAGAAAAGGATGAAAAGTCCAGCATCTTCTCTTTTATACAAGAGAAGACAATCTCTGAAAAAGACATCGAAGACGTGCTCTGGGAACTTGAAATGTC
>LGEU01000060.1 GCA_001507955.1 Methanobacteriaceae archaeon 41_258
GTTTGGGCTTAGAGTATTTTCTCTAGGATCTCCTCTGGATCCTTATAATATCCATGTATATATTTGGCCACTTCATCTATGGATCTTATATTCTCATCGGCCATGAATTCTAAAACTAATCTTCTTCTCTCGATTTCTTCTTCTATTTCAGTTATACTTATACCTCGTAGTTCTGCTATTTCTCTTAAGGCTTGGCTTGTTATACCCACATATTCGACCTCGTCGGTGACGTTATCCCATTCGAATATCTTGTTTAATTGGACTCTGCCCTCTTCCATCCCCACGACCTCCGCCACTTCGGTTATGCGCCTTATTGAACGACCAGATGAACTATACATCCTATTCTGCATTATGATGAAGTCCAATGCGGGTATCATAATACTTGGGACGTTCATGGGCCTGTTCGTGAGTCTGGTGATGGTTTCTTGCGCAGTGTTTGAGTGCAATGTTCCGAACCCTGAATGGCCAGTGTTCAAGGCTGTGAATAATGTTATGGCTTCAGGGCCCCTTACTTCCCCTACTATTATCCTGTCTGGTCTTTGTCGGAGGGAGTTTTTGACGAGGGTGTCCATGTCGATTTCACCCTTTCCTTCTATGTTTGGTGGTCTTGTTTCCATTCTTAGGATATGGGGGTGTGGGAGTTGGAGTTCTAGGGTGTCCTCTATGGTGATAACTCTCTCACGGGGTGGTATGAATGCTGCTATCGTATTAAGGGTTGTTGTTTTACCCGAGCTTGTGCCACCCGCGATTATTGCATTGCATGGTTTGACTCCAAGGCCATCAGTACATACCCAGAGGAATGCTGCCAGATAAGATGACATTGTCTTGAAATTGATAAGGTCTATGATGGTGTAAGGGTCTTTTTTGAATTTACGTACAGTTAGTGTGGGTCCATCCGGCGAGACTGGGGGTATAGTTGCATTGACTCTTGAACCGTCGGGTAATCTTGCATCTAGGATTGGTGTTTGTTGGTCTATGCGCCGACCTACTTGTCTCGCGATCAGATCAATTAGGGCTTTAATATTATCAGCATCATCGAATATGAGGTTTGTTATCATCATACCCTTGTCTCTATGGTAGACAAAAACAGGTTTTTTCACGCCGATTATCATTATCTCTTCAAGATTATCATCTCTTATGAGAGGGTCTATTTCACCATAGCCTAGCATTTCTTGCACGATTTGATTAGCGAGTCTGTCAATGTCTCGAATCCCCTTCACCCTGAGGAAGTTTTTAATCTCCCTCATAAGGGTTTTCTTGTCGATTTGGAATTCGCCACCGGCTGTTACAGCAGCTTCCACGACCTTTGACCTTATTTCATTTATAAGTTCTCTTTCTTTATCGGAAAATTTTGGAAGGGAAACCTTATATAATGGGATTAGATCCTCCTCTATGATTTCAACTTCTTTAACATCTGCTTTTCTATGTTTTGAGGGTTTTCTCTGGATTATCTCGTCAATGTCAAGGGTGACCTCCTTCCCTGATTTAACTTTCCCATTTTCAGCTTCAAGGCTGTCATCGGCGAATTCTCCCAAGATTTCTCTTAAGATCTCCTTCCTTTTATCCTTCATAAAAATCACTTTTTAATATGATGAATATCATATTTAAACTTTATATGGGATTAAAGTGTGAATGTGGGGGGGACTGCATACTAAATAGGAGATCTTTATTAGAAAAGATCCAAGATTTTTACAATGGATGTAAGGATTGTTATAATCCTCATTTGAACAAGAGAGCACCCCTCAGGGATCAAGTGGACTTAAAGGTTATTGATAGGGACTGGGGTAAATGTAGGTGTGGTAAAAGGCACCTTGACACTACGATGGGGCATATACTAATTATAATGATCGAAGAAGGGATCCTAGATAGAAAATCGAGTCTAAGAAGTGTTGGCACACCACTTATGAGCATAGGTTATCCACTTTCAAGGACACCATTCCTATCACCAAAATCCTTAATCCTATTATCAAAGAATTTGGATAAAAAAACCGCTAAACGCATAATCGAGGAAGTACCAGAAGTTAAGGGGGTTATAAAAGGAGATCCTAGGATGACAGTAGGCGTCCTTGATTCGAAATATGAACCTATTGTATATGAGAAATTAGCTGGATGCGATATGCGCTGTGACATTATAAAAACTCAAATAGGAGCCTTGTGTATTTATAAAAGACAGAGCAGAATGCACATAGAATCTCCAGATTCTTCATACTTGAAGTTGATGAGCCTCCATAATATCCTGAGGAAATTTAAAGGTTCATTTAAGGTTATAGATGCTACATGTGGCCCCGGGACCCTAGGATTATTCGCACTTTTTGCAGGAGCCAGTAAAGTAATATTTAATGATATATGGAACGAAGGCTTGAAAATGACCTTCATAAACCTTGAGGTAAACCAGTTTAAAAAGGACAAACGTGGAAATTTCGAAATATACAATGAGGATATAAGGGATTTGCCCTCGCTCATTGATGAAAAGTATGATCTTTGTATTGTTGATCCTTTCCCAGGGATTGATGTTTCTCCTTTTGTTAAAGCCTCTAAGAAGCTTGCTAAAGAGGTACTTCTTATCTGTTAGAGGTAGATGGCTAGTGCCGGTATTATGAGAACCCCCATGAGATGGGATTTGCTAACACCTACATAGTGGGGTATGAGGCCAAGGGCTATAGAAGTTACATAGGCAAGTAAAATAAAATGTAATGGTGCATTTTCTATCAGAGAAAAGATTATCACAAGGAAGCTTATAAAGTATACTAGGAGCCTTGAGAGCCTATTATAGTCCATGTATTGGAGGTGATCGGTTAGGAAATCCCCTATTTTTATACATAGGACAAAGGATGTGGCTGCTGATATTATAGATGTGAAGCTGAAGAATATGAGATGATTTAAACTGAAATTTTCTATTATCTTCGAAATATATACTGCTATTCCACTACGGGCATTTCCTATAAGATAAATGGTCATAAGGGAAAAAAGGGCATCTGAGGTGTTCAAAGCACTGAGGGATGTTAAAAGATTCTCCACCCGATCATCATCCCCTCCACTGATTTCCTGGGCTAATATGCTGCCCTGTGCCGGTCCGAAGCCTGGGAGAAACCCTAGTAGAGCCCCGGCAATCCCACCTCCAAGAACTCCCCTCAGAACCCTTGTATCAATTCTGATTTCGTTCACTGGACATTGTCTGGGCAGGATTGAATTTTCACCTAGACTGTAAATTAGTGTGCTCACACCAAAAAGGCCGCTGAAAGTGCACAAGAGTGAAATGTTGGGTGAAAGTGGAGTGTTTAACATGACCCATCCCATGATCCCAGATAGGATGAATATTATCAAGGACCATGCAATGGCTTCTAAATTCCTATTCAAACTTACTATAAGATAGATTGACATTATAAGGAGTAATAGTCCTATATATGGCCTTAGCAGTTCATGTGCTGGGGGAAGGATGACCAAGAATAATGGTATGGATAATACTGTGAATATTATACCCCCAAGTCCGCCGACGGCTGTTAATCTTATAGCCTTTTTACCCTGCCCTTCTAGGACCATCCTATGGCCTGGTAATATGGATAATGCTGTTGCTTCATCTGGGACGCCCACTAACATGGATGGTATGAATTCCATGAGTGCATGGGTGATGGACATTGAGAGTAGAAAAACAGCTAAGGATTCCGGGGAAAAGGACTTGAAGATTAAGGATGTGGCGGCGAAAGTAAAAGCGCCTATGGTGTTAACATGGACACCTGGTATGATACCTGTTATGACGCCGCATAAAATCCCTAAAAGGCAGGTGAGGATGAGATCAAAAATCTCAACCACCCTGTGTTTAAATTAAACGTCGCAGGTCAGTTACTTCTATGTTACTTACACCTTCAATTTTTGATAAATTTTTTTCAACGTTCTCTGTTCCCCCAGCCGCATCGTCTACAACAACCATCACATTCAAGGCTATGAGGCCAAAGGCAACTGGTTCTTCTTCTATTTTATATAATTCAGCATCTTTTGGTATTGATGATTGAATTTTAGCCTTTAATTTTGACATGTCCACATCGGGACTTTCTGGCATTAATTTTATAGTGGCGACAACTTCTCCCATTGTTATCTCCCTCCAATTTTAATAATATCTGATCCACTATTATTATTTATATTTGTTGGTTGGAAAAGCATCCCCCCACACAATAGAATATGGAAGAGGGGGTGAATTTGTTGAATTTATCCCTGTAAAGGGCCAAGGGGAATCCTCACCATAGGGTGTGCTGGAAAATTTGAAACTTCCTATAAGGTCTGGAAAGAATACAGTCTCATGGTGATAGTTCATGGACCTTCGAATCCACATTTACATTTGTATGGGTGGCTGAAGGTTCGGCATTTTTCGCATCTGTATATTGTTTCTTCACAGAATGGGCATTCAAATTTCACATAACCTTCACCTAGGGGTATTTCTTGTCTACAAGATGTGCATCTTATCTTTGCCAAGTTCAATCACCTCTTATCCTCGTATATATTGTGTCAGTGGATTTTATGAGAGAAAGGATCCTCTGGGGATGTTTCCCATTGGCTACGTAACAATCAGATTTGTATTTTAGTAGAAGTTTTGGTAGTTCTTCATCCACTGCAGTTTCGCCAAAAGTTAGTAACTTTTTAGCACTTATTTCATTTATAAGTCTAGCTTCACTATTAGTGGGATCTATCGTATATATACCATCTACATCTGTTGCTATTAATAGTTTTGTATGCATGAGCTTTGATATATAAAAGGCGATGGAATCTGATGTTACCTGCCATGAATGTTTGAGGGGATCCAGATAGTGTAGGATTCTTGATGGTAAGAGTACTGGTATTTTACCATCTTTTATTATTTTTTTAGCTTCTTTTATGGTTTGAGTTGCCTCGGCTCCTTTTACAAGGTCTGCAAGTAATATGCCCATTATATCCATGGATAGTATGGCGGCTTCATGGCTTGCAGTGTCTGAAAATCCGAGTTCATGATCATATTCTCTTATTTTATTTGCAAATTCCCCACCACCAGCTATGATCATGATGTCCTCGCCTAGAAGGTTTTCTAATAATTTCTTTGCATGATGGGGGAACAAGCTGCCCCCTATTTTCACGATCCATTCCACTGTCCACACTCCCTGGCATTTATGAGGTGATAAAATTAGGATACTATGATCACTAATCTTCTTTTCTCACGTGCTTATAATAGTTTTAGGTGTTTTGTTATCTTATCTATCTTTTCATCGTCGTCTGGGCCTATGCCAAGGGCTGTTATCGTGCCTGGGGGTAGTTGTGTGTGCCCAGCGTCGCGTACGAGATAGTGGGAGATTTTTGTCTTTTTCAGTGTTTTGTATATTTCCATGAGCTCTTCTAGGTTTTTCACTTTCAGAATTATCTTCTTTGAACCTTCATTTTCCCATTTTTTCACTTTGTCTTGGGTCGTTCTCTTGTATGATTCTATGGACGCGTGGCAGGCTTGAGCTGCAAGTTTACCTTTCCCCATTTTAAGGTCTGCTCGGATTATAATAGCCTGTTTCATCTAGAACTTTCACTCTCCTTTATTTTTTTATCATATTTATGATAGTGGGTATATGATATTTTTTGTTTGAAAACTTCATGGGATTATCTTGATAGTGCAAAAAGTTTTTCAAAATTCTATTAGTGTATTTAATGTCAATCTTATATTTACAAATGCGATATTAGTCACAAAGATGGCAGAAGAAACGATAAATTTAAATACTATGGATTTGAAGATAAAATTGAGGTGATATTATGGGTCAATTACCAATAGCACCAGTTGGAAGAATCATAAAAAATGCCGGTGCACAAAGAATAAGTGATGATGCAAGAGAGGCACTAGCAAAGGCCCTAGAAGAAATAGGTGAAGAGATAGCAGCATCAGCTGTTAAACTTGCAAAACACGCCGGTAGAAAAACTGTTAAAGCAGAGGACATAGATTTAGCATTTAAAAAATTGTACTAATTTTTCTAATTTTATTTCCCCATTTTATTACTTTTTTTATAAAATGAAATTTAAAAGAAATCCAAGGGGGGAAAACTCCACATAATATGAGTTTTTATTATTCTAGGGTGATGTGAGTGACTAGAATCGCCATTTTGGATCATGACCGGTGCCAGCCAAAAAAGTGTAATTATCTTTGTATCGAATACTGCCCCGGTGTTAGAATGGGTGAAGACACAATAATAATCAATGAAAAAACTAAAAAACCTATTATATCAGAGAAATTATGCTCAGGCTGTGGTATATGTACTAACAGGTGCCCTTTTAATGCTATAAGTATAATAAACTTGCCAGAGGCCCTTGAGGATCCTGTTCACCGTTATGGGGAGAATATGTTCGAACTTTTCGGATTACCAGTCATAACGCAAGGGGATGTTATTGGACTTATAGGACCCAATGGGATTGGTAAATCCACTATAAGTCGTATACTTTCAGGTGAATTAAAACCCAACCTTGGAGATTATGAAAACCCCCCAGGATGGGATGAGATAATAAGATTCTTCAGGGGATCCCAATTACAAGAATATTTTAAGAAACTTTCAAAAGGCAAATTAAGGACGGTTCATAAACCGCAACTAATAGATCTTATCCCAGAATATGTGAAAGGTAGAGTGGATGAGCTCCTAACAAGGGCTGATGAACGTGATAAATTAGATTTTATCATTGAAACCTTTGAACTTGAACCTATACTAAAAAGGGATATAAAAAAATTGAGTGGAGGAGAACTTCAGAGCATAGCCATAGCAGCAGCAGCCCTCAGAGATGCCGATTTTTATTATTTTGACGAGCCAACATCCTGGTTGGATGTTAAACAGAGGCTAAACGCGGTTAAGGTGATAAGGTCCCTCCAAGAAGAAGGCAAAGCCGTTATGGTGATAGAACACGATCTCGCAGCCCTTGACGCTCTCTCAGATTATGTTCATGTACTCTATGGGAAACCTGGAGCCTATGGTGTTGTATCAAAAAGGAGAGGTGTGAGAGTTGGTATAAACGCCTACATAAAAGGGTTCCTGAGAGAAGAAAATGTTAGATTCAGAAAAAGTGAAATTCAATTTAAAATAAAACCACCCACACCAGAAGAGGAGGGTGAAACACTCACTGAATACTCAAATTTAACCAAAAAATATAATGCCTTCCAATTAAAGGTTGAAGAGGGTAAAATATATTTAAAGGAGATTGTAACAGCATTCGGACCCAATGGCATAGGTAAAACAACCTTTGCAAAGATACTAGCAGGGGTTGAAAAACCAGATAAAGGTAAGATTAAAAAGAAACTCAAAGTAGCCTATAAACCACAATACCTAAAATCAGATTTCAAAGGCACTGTTAGGGAATTTCTACACTTAAACGCGCAAGGATACGGTACCAAAATATTTAAAAGCGAGATTGCAAGGCCGTTTTCCCTTGAAGAATTAGAGGATAAAAGGGTTGAAGAACTCAGTGGAGGAGAACTCCAAAGATTAGCTATCGCCACAACATTATCCATGGAAGCGGATCTTTACGTCTTCGATGAACCCACAGCCTTCCTAGACGTTGAACAGAGACTAATGGCGGCTAAAGCCATGAGAAAGATAATAGAAGGTAGAGATTCCTCTGCTATTATAATAGACCATGATATAATCTTCCTCGATTATATATCAGACAGGGCCATGGTATTCCATGGTACACCTAGTATAAAGGGATATGCGACAAGTCCAACAGAACTTCGAAAGGCAATGAACAGTTTCCTATCCCAAGTAGGTATAACATTTAGAAGAGATAAAGAAACAAAAAGACCCAGAGTAAACAAACTTAACAGTTTCCTTGACCGTAAGCAGAAAGAAATTGG
>LGEU01000061.1 GCA_001507955.1 Methanobacteriaceae archaeon 41_258
GTCAAGGAGGCTTTAAGTGCAGCGGAAAAAAAGGGTGTTGAAACAGAACTTATAAAACTTGCAGAACATGATATAAGCCCATGTAGGGCGTGTGACACTTGCTTAACAGGTGAATGTCCAATAGAAGATGATATTCCCATGATCTTAAAGAAACTAGAAGCAGCTGATGGTATCATAATAGGCAGCCCAGTCTACTTTGGTAATGTGACAGGGCAAACAAAAATTTTCATGGATAGGACAAGACCCTTAAGAATAGACTTCAGATTAAAGGATAAAGTAGGCGGGGCAATAGCAGTTGGGGGTTCAAGAAACGGCGGACAAGAAACAACATGTAACGCAATCCACAATTTCCTATTAATACATGAGATGATAGTTGTGGGAGATGCTTCACCAACAGCACATTATGGTGGAACTGGGGTTGGACGCGGAGAAAAAGACTGTGAAGAGGACGAATTCGGCATAGAAACATCCAGGAACCTTGGAAAGAAGGTTGCAGAGCTTGTCGCGAAAATCATCTAGTCTATTTTTCAATTTTTTCCCAGAGTATATCATCACCTTTATTATAAGATCTTAAATAGCCTTTTCTTTCAAGGTTCCGAAGGATCTGTAACATGTTTTCATATTTCAAATCCTTGAACCCTATATCTTGTATGAAAGAATGTAATTTTTCCGTGGTGGCCTTCTCCTCTGGTAATAACCTGTAAATTTGTGACTGGAATGATGTAAGATCCTTTTTAGGCTTCGCTGTCAACTTGTCAAAGTATCCTTTTATCTTCTCCAATTCCTGGATTTGGGCTTCCTTTTCACTTAAAATCTTATTCAGATTCTCTATGACTTTGTCCTTTTCCTTTAAAAGTTTTTCAAACTCCATTATATGTTCATCTTTTTTTGCCAATTCTTCCTTTAATTTTTCCAGTTTCTCACTTTCGTCCCTTCTTTTTTCGCATTTTTCAAGTTCGAGTTCCAATTTACTTATCTCGAGCATGCATGCCTTCACAAGACGCCTCAATTCTTCCTTTTCTGAATCTTTAAGAAACATGTTAATCACTTGAAAAGAATCACTGATTATCCCTTCTGATATTTATCCTTCACGGACTTAAAAAGTTTTTCTTCAATCCTAAGGGAAACTAAGGCGCATAACATCCCAAGTAGGCCCCCCAAGACAACATCTGATGGATAATGTAAACCCATATAAATTCTAGAAATCCCAACTAGAACTGCTAATGATAGGAAAATAGGAAGCCTACCATAATTTACTCCTATGATTAGAAATCCGCTAAAAGAGGCTGTAGTATGGCCTGAGGGTAAAGAATAACCCCCAGCGATGGTAGAGATCCTCACCCATTCTATAACCTCGAATGGGCGGGGAACTTGGAAGACGGCTTTTAAAAGCTCGCTTAAAAAATAGCCTAAAAAGAGGGCTAAAAGGCATGTGAAAGCCGTTCTCTTACCCTTCTCACCCAAAAAGAGGAGTATTATGGATATGCTTATCCAGAATATTCGGGTCCCTGCAAATGTTATAATTAGCATTAAAAAGTCAAAAAAGGGATTGCGGACTTGAATATTAAAAAAATAAAGTAATGAAAGGTCTATATGATGTAGACCCTCCAGCAGCCCTTCGAACATTTTCTAAAATATTATCTCATTTATTAATTCCGCATTTAAGATTGATGCACCTGCAGCTCCACGTATCGTATTATGGCCAACTAGCACATACCTCAAACTATTCTCAAATGCAGCATCCATACGCAGCCTACCAACTGTAACAGCCATCCCATTGGATTCGTCTCTGTCCAAGCGTGGCTGTGGCCTGTCCTCATCTTCCCTCACAATTATTGGTTTTTCAGGGGCGGAAGGCAACTCCAACTTCTGTGGTATCCCCTGGAATTCATCCATGATCCTTTTTATATCATCAATTTCAAACTCTTCCTCAAGCTCTATGAAGACGGCTTCTGTGTGCCCATCAAGTACAGGAACCCTATGACAGGATGCGCTTATACCAAACTGGGCGGGGGTGACCTTTCCCTCCTCCAATTCCCCAAGGAGATGGAGTGTCTCCGTCTCTATTTTCTCCTCCTCGCCCCCAATATAGGGGACTATGTTATCTATGATAGCCATTGATGGGACTCCATTGTATCCCGCGCCTGAAACAGCTTGCATAGTAGCTACATAGACCCTCTTTATGGTGTACTGATCATGGATAGGCTTCAAAGTTAATGTAAGGGCTATTGTAGTACAATTCGGGTTTGTGACTATGAAACCATCCCATCCGCGCTCCCTTTGCTGAACTTCTATAAGGTCTAGGAAGTCGGGGTTAACCTCTGGTATGACTAATGGCACATCAGGCTCCATCCTCATCGCACTAGCATTTGAAGCCACCACATACTTTTCTGCGAACTTTGGCTCCACTTTCGCGGCTATATCAGGAGGTAGAGCTGAGAATAATATGTCAACATCTCCAACCTTGGAAGGGTCTGTTCTCACAACTTTTATATCTTTAACTGATTCTGGCATTTTACTTTGAAGATACCACTTAGCAGCTTCTTCGTAAGGTTTTCCCTCGGAACGGGGGGAAGCTGTAAGCACCTTAACTTCAAATTCAGGGTGTTTATCTAAAAGTTCTATGAAGCGTTGTCCGACCATTCCAGTCGCGCCTAAGACTCCCACATCAACCATTATAATCACCTGATCCCCAATACATCCTTCATATCTGATATTTTACCAGGTTCTGCCTTCTCTATGAACCTAAGGGCTCGGATAACACCACCAACAAAGGCTTCTCTACTATGTGCCCTGTGGATCACTTCAAGTCTTTCACCTTCACCAGCGAAAAGCACTATATGGTCTCCTACTATATCACCAGCCCTTATAGCATGTACTCCTATCTCATCATCTGATCGTTCACCTATAAGACCCCTCCTACCATATACGCTCACATTATCAGGGTCTCTACCAGTAGTGGCTGCTATTATCTCCAATGCCCTTAGAGCGGTTCCTGATGGTGCATCCTTTTTATGTTTGTGGTGTGCTTCCATGATCTCAACATTATAATCTGGTAAGAGCTTTGCAAGCTCCTCAAGTACCTTAAAGAAGACATTAACACCCACAGCCATGTTAGGCGCGATGATGGCCTTAACATTCCCTTCTTTAATGTCCTTTTCAATCTTTTCTAATTGTTCGGTTGAGAAACCTGTTGTCCCAACCACGAGGTTGACGCCAAGCTTTGAAGCTTTCTCTACAGTATTTACCGCCGCATCCGCTATTGTGAAATCAACAACTACGTCAGGCTTTGAAGCCTTAAGGGTCTTCTCTAGTTCCTCTGCGGGCGCTACCTTAACGCCAATTGGACCTATACCTATAATCTCGCCAACATCCTTTCCTTTAAATGGTGTGTTAGGTGCTTCTATAGCCGCCACTACTTCCATGCCATCTTCTCTTGTTATCCTCTTCACGATCTTTGAACCCATCCGGCCACAGGCACCGCTTACCGCTACCCTGATCATGTCATCTCACCCTTAGAGTAATGAGAGATCTTCTAGTATCCTCCTGAGTTTTGCCCTGTTTTCTTCTTTGAGTTGTCCTAGTGGTGGTCGCACATGACCAGCAGGTTTGCCCATCATATTCAATGCTTCTTTAGCGGGTACAGGGTTGGTTTCAATGAAAAGGACTTTCATAAGATCATATAATTCATAGTGTGTTTTCATAGCAGATTCAAAGTCCCCTGAAAGAGCCTCATTAACCATTCTCGACATCCTGGCTGGGTCAACGTTTGCAACAACCGATATAACACCCCTAGCACCTAAAGGTATCATTGGAAGTGTGAGATTATCGTTACCTGATAGTATGACGAATTCATCGTCAAGACCGCTTTCCATGAGTTTTTTCATTAACTGGGATACTTTGTCAAGGTCTGGGCTCGCCTCTTTGAGGCCTATTATTTTATCCTCTTCCGCCAATTTTAGAACGGTATCGACGTCGATATCTGTCCCTGTCCTTGAGGGTACATTATAGATTATCAGGGGTATCTCTGCCGCGTCGCTGAGTATCTTGTAATGTTCTAGTAGGCCGTGTGGTTGCGGCCTATTATAGTATGGTGTTATGACGAGCGCCGCATCAGCACCCGCCGCGTCTGCATGTTTAACGAGTCCTAGGGCTTCTTTTGTGGAGTTGCTGCCAGCTCCTGCGATGGTGGTTACTCTGCCATCGACTTCTTCAACTAGGAGGTCTATCATCCTCCTTTGTTCTTCGTGGGTTATTGTGGCTGATTCGCCTGTGGTCCCTGCTATGAGGAGACCATCAACCCCATTCTCTATCAAATAGTTTATGTTTTCTCGCAGCCCATCCTCGTCCACTTCATCATCTGGTGTGAACGGGGTTATCATGGCCACGATCGTGCCTTCTATTTTCATTCTAAAACACCCCTTACGAGTTCATAAGCTTTTTTCCCATCATCCCAGTCAACGAATATCACCACGGAAGTCTGTGATGATGATATTTCAACAATATTCAGGTTATGTTCCCTTAATGGTTCCGTAATTTCTGAGATTATCCCGGGAGTGTCTATAAATTCTGGGCTTGAAATCGTGATCATTGCAATATCTCTTCCAAGGGATAGGGAACTTAGGTTTTCATCTTCAACTACAACATCGTGTAAGAGTTTGTGGGCTTCTTGTGCATCTTCCTTTTTGATGAATAATGTGATGGAATTTTTTCCGGTGGACACTCCTATGATATTGATATTCTTTTTAGATAAGGTGGATGTTACTTTAGCGAGTATGCCTGGCTTGTTGAGGATTTCCTCCCCCACTACTGCGAGCACAGCCAATGGTTCTGAATTAAAGGTGACAGTCTTCAACTGCTCCTTTTTTGAGGGGCCTATGATCTCTGTTCCAGGAGCTGAAAGATCCCCGTGTTCGAATCCTATTATCTTAGCCTTTATCTCCGGCACTTTATATTTTAGGGCGTGAGGGTGGAGTACTTGTGCTCCGTGGGTGGCCAAGTCTCTCATCTCCTCTACTGAGATTTTATCCAATTTTTTAGCCTCTTGGAGTTTGTTTGGGTCTGTTGACATAACCCCTCCAACGTCTGTGACTATTATAACCTCATCTGCATTTAGGCAGCGTCCAAGTAAAAATGCTGTGATATCGCTTCCGCCTCTGCCTAATGTTGTGATATAGCCATGTTTATCCTTACCTAGGAATCCGCAGACAACTGGTATAATACCCTGGTCTAGGAGTTTTAAAAGTATCTTGGATTTTTTTATTGTTGTTTTAAGATCTACCTTGGCATCTAGGAGGTTGCTGTCTGTTATTATTGGCCATTCGCTCTTGTATGGGTCTATATACTCGGATTTCACGCCAAGGGATTCCAAGGCCGAAGAAAATATTCTTGCACTGGTCATTTCACCCATCGAAACTACTTCAGCTAGTTGTTTTTCTGTTATGGTGTTGTTTGTCGCTTCTTCCACGATCTCTAGGAGTTCATCTGTTGTCTTGTTAATGGCTGATACCACCACCACTACTCTGTTTCCTTTCATGTATTCTTTCACTACTGATTGGGCTGCTTTTCTTATCCTTTTACCATTCCCTATGGATGTACCCCCAAATTTTGCTATTATAAGTGACATTAGCCTACAACCTCTTATTGTGATTGTTGCCTCATGAGCCGTGTTATGTAACCTGCTATCTTGTTTCTGAGGTGTTTTGTATTTACTGTTGAAAGTTTCTCGACTAGTTTCTTGTTCTCTTCAAAGTCCAGTGTGAATTTCCCAGGATTGTTTTCCACTAACTCTTTCGCTATCCTTTTAACGAATGCTGTTCTAATATTTCCCATGTTTATTTCCTCCTGAGTATTTGTTCTTGTTCCATCTTGTTTAATTCTGTGAGTATTCTCATTATCTTTATAAGTTTGTTTTCATCGATTTTGTTTTCCCTGGCGATTTTCCTTGTCTTTTGTTCGATTTGTTTCTCTCTTTCAGGGTCCCAGATGTCCATGTTCAAGGCCATCTTTGCTTTTATTATCTTCCTAGCCAAGGAAGTTCTCTCAGAGATGAGATTTAATATTTTCTCATCTATATTATCTATTTTTTTCCTGGATTCTTTTAGAAGTTGCATGGCCTCTGATTTTTTCATTGAGGGTCACCTAAACTGTGTGCCTTGGTTGTCAACGCCTGTTATGATTATATCCCCTGGGTAGGAGTCCCATGCGTCTATGATATCATCTTGTTTTTCTTCTCTTGTTATGCTGACGAATGATGGTCCTGTCCCTGATAGGCCTGCTGCGATCGCACCCGCCTCTAGGGCATCAACTGCAATTTCTGGGTTGAATCCCAGTGTTGCACAGTATATTATACCATTTAGGGTTAACGCCCTGTATAAGTCGCCTTCTAGGGCCTTTTTAAAGGCTATTTCTACGAGTGGTGCGAGTACCTTCATCCTTTTAACGTTGGATTCTGCGGTTAAGGATTTTCTCTCCGGCATATATATTAATATCTTTTGATTTTCCATGGGCCCCTTTTTGATTATCTTCCTTTCAAAGTTATCTGTTATTGTGAATCCACCATATAATGAGGCGCTAGCATCATCAAATGCACCTGTGATCGTAACCCCAGCCTTTAGGGAGGCGTCAATAGCTAAGTTGAGGATCTCCCACTTGTTGAGTGGTTCTAGGCCAAATTCTTCCGCGATGAGTTTGGATGCGGCCATCACTATGGCGTTTGAAGTTGCGCTACTACTTGAAAGTCCTGATGCTACTGGCAAGTTAGATGTGGTTCTAACCTTTAACCCAGTGTTTATATTATATTTTTTAAGGACTGATTCTGCACATGTTCTCATTAGGGTTGTGTCAATGTCCTCTTTACAAACACATTTTATTCCTTCTGGTATGAGTTTAACTTCTGCTGTTACATGGCGTTGGATTGCGAAAGCCGAACCTTTACCAGTTGCGATAGCATTGATGATGGTGGCCGAACCAGGTGAACGAACTTTTATCGTTATATTGTTCCACCCCCTAAATCTATCATTATTATTCATATTATATAACATTTTTTAAGAAGCATGAAATCTTTTCTAAACTTTGTAACTGGGATTTACACTTTGAAATATCCTCAAACCCCATCATTTATGGTGAAATCTTCCCTAAGAATTTTAATAGTCATCCAAAACCTCCCCATTATAGATTCCTCCGTTCTCGTGCGAAGATACGCCACATTATCACCATTATAACCCATTAGGCTTTTAATGTCCCATTTTTTCCAATTAACATGCTTGTTGTTGAAGGATTGGATTATGAAGATGGCAATCTGCCGCTTTTTTAATTATGACTTTTTTTGATTTTGATGGTGATCAATAGTCGCACTCTCTTACCAGATGGATAAGTATTTATTGAAATAGAAATTTAAAAAGGATAAATGGAGGTTAATATTTATGGTAGTCAAGATTGAAGTGTTCACATCCCCCACATGTCCATATTGTCCAA
>LGEU01000062.1 GCA_001507955.1 Methanobacteriaceae archaeon 41_258
CACATCATCCTTTGAGCGTGTTATTTTCACCATACCATCCTTTACATGCCTTTTGTCGAGTGCTCGACCACCCCTCTCAGCTAGGTTCAAGGGCACCATCGCATTCTCATGTATATAATCCTTTACATCATCTTTTTCCCAACCTTCAAATGCAATGGCCCTTGCATGTTCCGGGCCCATTATAACCAATATTTCACCGGGGACGTGACTATTATTGCAACCTGCTGTTGATATCGTATCTATTATGGTGTCCAATATGTCCTCTGACTTGGTGCTTCTATGATCGTTTACGTTGTAAGGTGCTTCTGCACCCATTACTGTTACTGTTGTTGAATTTTCTGGGAATCCTCTTTCAACATGTAATGGGTCCCATGGACTTTCATCTTCATTTTCTGCGAGACAGTAAGTGTACTTTGCTGGGGATCCCATGGTTGCATGGTCTCCGATTCCTGGCATGGCCCCTGCTATGTTAATCAAGCAGAGTCTGAGGGCTCTTCCAAGTGTTGCATTGTAGAGATTCCCGGGGCCGAGGCATCCTGTTGAACAATTAAATCCTATTTCGTCTGCTATTGGACCGTTAACTATTATTGCGGCTGCTATTGGATGCGTTGTTGCGTTTATCGCTGCCAAATTGAATTTTTCATCTGCTATGGCTATGATGGCTTGTTCGATGAATGGCATTAATTGGGGTGGGCATCCCGCCATAACCGCGTTTATTGCGATCTTTTCAATGGTTGCTTTACCGTTTCGTGGGGGTAAAACTGCTATAACTTCACTCGGATCCCTTGACGAATATTCATAAAATCTTTCCACTCTTTCTGGCGTGGGTGGTATAATAGGGAGGCCATCAGTGAATCCTTTCTGGTAAAACTCTAGGTTTATCTTTTCTAGGGAGTCGGGTTTGTAGTTGATAGAGCATTCGCATCCTTTCATCACAGTTCACCCAATGAACTTTTTGACCTCTTCTATTGTCTGTCTTGTTTTCTTGATTATCTCATCCTTTTTTAGGCCTGCTATTGGATGTTTTATCTTGGCTATTCTAATGTTGTCCGCTCCGTGTGCTGTGGCTAGTTCCTTTGCGAATTTGCTAAACTTGTCTGAGCAGATGGTGATAGTCGGGGTTCCAAGTTTTTCGAGGCGCATGGCGTCTAGTATGAGCCATGTTGTGCAAGAACCGCAATCTCCAAGGGCTAATATGCACAAGTTTGCTTGGTTTGCTTTTTGTATTTCATGGTCTGGTGCTGGGGCCCCCGCCGGTTTAGTGAATTTTAAAATTCTTATACTATTTAGGTTTTTTACGATTTCTTCGAGTATAGTATCTGCATTGGGTTTGGTGTTGTTGATTAGGGAAATTCTTTCTATTTTTTCTATCTTGTTTATTTTGGTCTTTTGTTTTTCTGTTTCTGCAAGGGGATTCAAGATCTTCATTCTATCAGTTTTAATCTTTTTATGATGAATTCTTTGTCAAGGGATAAGAGGAATGATGCTGCCCTTGGACCCATCTTTTTCCCTATAAGTACCTTGTAGATGGCCTGGAATGCTTCTCTGGGTTTTAGGCCATGTTTTCTCAATATATTATATATTTCGTCGTGGAGTTCTTTGGGGGTTAAACTTTTTTCTTTTATTGTATCAGCGACTTCGTTGAGGAATGCTTTTTGTTCTTTTGAGAGTTCTACTGGTGGTATTTTCTCTTGTACTTGGAATTTAACCATCTCTGGAGCGTATTTCCTCAGCCAATTTTGCACATGTCTTATTCTTTCAATGAGCTGTTCTCTTTGAAAGTCCTTCAGATCATCTAAGCTTTTGTCACCAAATCCTGGGGGTAATTGTGAGTTCTTTTTGAGGATTTTATAGATTCTTTCAAGGTCTTCGCCGGCTATTTGACATGCTACTGTCATGAACCTGTAGGATGGACGTAATGGCAAGTCTTCAAATTCTTGTATCATGGAAGCCTTGTAGATCCCCTTCAATTTTTCTTCTTCCTTTTCTGATGCGGCGGATTCCATGGCATAATATATTCTTTCTGTGCGGTCGAACTGGTCCATCAGGTCTAAAAATGGCATTTCGGGGTTGAAATCTTTATGTTTCATTGGTTTGCTCCTGAATATGAAATAGTTCAGGCTCTCTGGGGGTCCTATTTCCAACCATTGTCCTGGTGTGAAGAATACGCCCTTGGATTTTGACATGGCTTCTCCTTTGAGGGTTATCCACTCATATGGCACGGGATATGGTGGGGGGTAATCGAATATTTCCTTGGATATTCTGCTGCTGACATCATAGGATCCTCCGCTTGCTGCATGATCCTTGCCAAAGGGTTCGCAGGTAACATTTAAAATTTTCCATCGCGCGGCCCATTCCACTCTCCATGTAAGTTTACCCAATCCAGATTTAATATCCATCTCACCACTAAATCCGCATTTACAATCATAGTAGACGGTATCTCCTTGGAAGTCTTTGGCATAGGTTGTGTTTATCCTTCCACACTCGTTACAGATGGGATTATAAGGTAACCAGTCATCTGGGAGCGGATTTTCCCGATACTTATTGAATATTTGTCTTATCTCTGGTGCTCTTTCCAGAGAGAGGCGGATATATTCATTGTATAAACCGTCCTTGTACATTTGGGCTCCTGAATATGCTTCAAGTTCTATGTTGAATTTTTCGAGACTTTCCAAGAATGGTCTTTGGAAGTGTTCTACAAATCCTTCACAACAGTCCCTGGGGCATGGTATCATGGAATATGGCACACCAAGATACTTGTTGAAACTTTCAGGTAATGGATATGGTACTTTACGGAGTGGGTCATGATCATCAGCCACCCAGACGGTTTTGGCTTTTATATCATTTTCTATTAAACTCCTTGATATGGCATTGGCTATGAAAACGTCACATGAATTCCCAATATGTATAGCCCCTGAAATGGATGTTCCACTAGCGATTATGTGCTCTTTTATGTCCATTTTCTTAAGGTTGTCTGCTATCCTTTCAACCCAGTGCTTCAATTCCATCACCAACCCCAAGGATGGAAGGTTTAATCTGTGAATATATCTTCTTGTGCGTTTTCAAGCCATTCATTCACTATCTTCACTGCACAGTATTCTCCACACATTGTACAAGTGTCAGGGTCTTCTGGGGGCCTTTCTTCCCTTATTCTCCTCGCATCTGCCGGGCACATGGAAACATTAAATTGTGCCTCCCAGTCCAGTCTTTTACGTGCATTAGCCATTAAAAGATCTTTTTCACCATTGTGTATCCCTTTGGACATGTCACCTACATATGCTCCTATTCTCGTGGCTATAACACCTTCTTTAACATCCTCTGGGTATGGTAATGCGAGGTGTTCTGCTGGTGTGACATAACAGATAAAATCAGCACCCGCAGCCGCTGATGCAGCTGCTCCTATAGCAGCCACGATATGATCATAGCCGGCTGCTATGTCAGTGACAATAGGCCCTAACATGTAGAATGGGGCTCCCTTGCATAATTTTTTTTGTAGTATTACATTTGCTTTTATTTCATCTAATGGTATGTGACCAGGACCTTCTACCATGGCCTGGACTCCAACTTCTCTACTCTTGTCGATTAATTCTCCGAGTATTATGAGTTCTTGGACTTGTGCACGGTCAGTTGCGTCTGCAATAGCCCCTGCACGCATGCCATTTGCGAGTGATAATACGAAGTCGTGTTCTTTCGCTATTTCTAAGATATAATCGAAATCTTTGTAGAGAGGGTTTTCTGTTTCGTTTTCAACTATCCATGCTGATATGAATGCTCCGCCCCTGCTCACTAGGCCGCCTTCACGGCCTTGCCTTTTTAATCTTTTGAGGGTTTCCATGTTTATGCTGCAGTGTATGGCCATGAAGTCTATGCCATCTTTTGCTTGCTTTTCTATGGTTTTGAATAGTATGTCTTCGTCCATGTATATGGCGGCGCCTTTTTTTCTTATGGTTTCTATGGCTGCCTGGTATACTGGTACGCTGCCTACGGGTATCGGGGAGATTTCGAGGATTCTCTTTCTGATTTTGTCGAGGTCGCCTCCGACTGATAGTTCCATTAGAGTGTCGGCTTTGTTTTTGATCGCGATTTCTGCCTTTTCCTCCTCCATTTTAAGGTCTACTATGTCTGTGGAGGTTCCTATTGTCGCGTTTACCTTCGTCCTGAGTCCTTCACCGATACCAACGGGTTTTACTTCCCTGTTAATGTTGCTTGGTATGATTATCCTACCATTAGCCACGCCCCTTCTTATAAAATCTTCTGAGACGTTTTCTTCTTTGGCGATGGTTTTCATTTCTTCTGTTATGATACCTTTTTTTGCTTTGTCCATTTGCGTCATGGGATGTTCACCCTCTGAGTTTTAATTTTTCATTCCAATAATTTTCATACCGGTTTTTTACCATTTCGTAGTCTGGTATGTTAGTTTGTGTGCCTTCGGCTTCTACTATGAAGGATGCTACCGTGGATGCGAATTTTCCACATGTTTCGAGGTTGGCCCCTTCAAGGTAGGCTCGTAAGAAACCTGCACGATACGAGTCCCCGGCGCCAGTGGGGTCGGTTGCTTTGCAAACTACGGCGCCTATTTTTATTTTTTCTTCTGCATATATTATGCTTCCCTGTTTTCCATAGGTTTTCACTATTATATGGGGGCCGATTTCTTGTAGTTTCTTTATGTTCATTGAGAGTCTTTTTTGTATTCTGTCTATTTCGAAGTGGTTGCCGAATAGTATGTCAGTTAATCTTATTACCTTTTCTAGTTGTTTTTTTGTATAGAGGTGGAGGTCTTGTCCTGGGTCGAATGATATGAGTTTGTCTTCCTTTCGCGCGATTTCTCCGCATTTGCCGTTGAATGATGGGTCGCCCGTGGCAAGGTGGACTGCGCGGGCTTTTTGTATTGCCTGGTATGGTACTTCGGTGTTTTTGAAATTTTTGGCCGCTCCCCAGTAGAAGTAGCTTATCTGGTCTTTTTTGGAGTTTGTCATTATGAATGCTGTTGGCGTGCTTTCATCTTCTATGATGATCATAGAGTCTGTGTCTATTTTGAATTCTTTCAATTTTTTGTGATATCCTGATCCTATGAAGTCTCCCCCTACCGCTGATACTAGTGAGGTTTTGAGGTTGAGGGAGGATCCGACTATTGCGACGTTTGCAGCGGCGCCGCCATGCATTTTTTTCATTTTTTTTATGGTTACTGATGAGTTGGGTGGTGGGAATTCATCTATTTGGATTATATAATCGATGGCTGTGTGTCCGATAGCTAGTAGGTCCCTTTCATTCAAGAAAATCACCTTGCAAATGGTTGGGAAAACAGATCCTTATCTGGTGTTGGGGAGATATGGGGGTATTTGGTTACTGGTTATATTAATCTTTCACTTTTTTACTTGATACTTTCAAATCCTTCTTTTTGGATTGTGGATTGTCCTTTGTTGAATATGAAGTCTATGAAGTCGTTTATGCGTTCATTGAATGGTATTATGCTTATCACGTGTCTTGTTTCATCCTTTAGTATGTTGTTTCCTGGGAATTTGCTGGCGTTTAGGAAAGTGTGAAGTTTTGGGTTATCTTGCACTATCTGGAATGCTTGGAATGGTGATTTAACCTTTTTTGTGATCTTGAATTTTATGCCATTTTCTCTTAGTATTCTCCAGGCTAGTCTTTGTGAGGAGTTTTCCACAGCGACGAACCTGGCATTGTTAAGTTCCTTGATGTTTTGGATTTCGTCTCCTGGTATGAGCGCTAGGTGGTCATAGGCGATTGGTATGAAGTCTAGGTTGTTTCTGAATGCTATGATGGGATCATCTAATGCTATTAGGTCCAATCTGCATTTTTTTGAAAGATGGAACGCTTCATCGTCGGTACAAGTGTATAGTGCCGCGTCTAATCCATAAACTTCAATCAGCGCCCCCATAAGCTGTGAGGATATGTAACCTGCCGCTATCAGGATCCTTTCACCCTCCTTTAGGAGGTTTTTGTATTCCTGGTACTTTTTAAGGATCCTGGCACCTTCTGGTGTGAGTTCAGAACCGCTTTTACTACTTTTAACTAACTTGAATCCTAGTTTATCCTCGAACTTTAGTATGCGCCTATTAAATACCTGGACTGTTATACCAACCTTTTTGGCTGCTCTTCTCTGGGAGCACGTCCTTGAAACCCATTCTAACATTTCGAGTAATCTGTGGTCTAATTCAACACCATCTATGGAAATCCCAACAATTGGTTTTTCTTTCATACTAACCGGGAGTATAAAATTTTTTATAATGGATTTAAAACAAATCTTATAAATGTAGTTAGAGAACTTCTCATATAAAAAGGGGGTAAGGTGCGAAGATTGATAATAAAAGAGGCTATCAAGTTAATCATCAAAAATATCCAGGAAGTTTCAAAAAGCATAGATGAAAAAACCATAGAAAGATTAATTAAAATCTTAACATCCTCCAAGAGGATATTTGTGATCGGATTGGGACGTTCAGGGCTCGTGGCAAAAGCCTTTGCAATGAGACTAATGCACTTAGGCATGAATGTATTCGTAGTTGGAGAAACCATAACACCAGCCATAAAAGAAGATGATTGTCTGATAGCGATCTCAGGATCCGGGGAGACAAGTTACATCATAAAAGCAGCTAATATAGCCAAGAATAGGGGTTCAAAGGTGATTGCCATAACATCATATCCAAAATCGTCCCTTTCATCAATCGCGGACCTTACCGTAACCGTAAAAGGGAGAACTAAAATAGATGGCGAACAAAATTATATAAAAAGACAGATGAAGGGTGAACATCACTCAAAGGCGCCTCTGGGCACGCTATTCGAAGTATCTGCTCTAGTGTTCCTAGATGGGCTAATAGCAGAGCTAATGGAAAAACTAAATAAAAAAGAAGAGGACATGAAAGAAATGCATGACGTTTTTGAATGAAAATAAACCACCCTGATGGACCGGGGCTCCATGAAAGATCACCTATCTAGTAGGGGTCTTATCCCCCTCACTGTCAAGTTCACACCATCGCCTTCCTATACGATGAATTGCATTCCCTGATTTTTTGTATTTTACTTTAATACCCACTTTCAGGCGAATCTATTGCAGGCAATGGGGAGTATAAACCCTTCCACTCTCATATTTGGGGGGGTTTAATCGTCCACTTCCTTGATAGGCTACTAAATCAGGTCTTTATCCTCTCAGGATGGGTGTAAATGTTAAATCTCTCATCCCTTACAAATCCTATCATGGTAAGGCCAGCATCCACTGCAACCTTGTAACCAGAATATGTTGGAGCGGCATTTGAAGCTATGATGGGTATACCAACCCTTGCAACTTTTATGAG
>LGEU01000063.1 GCA_001507955.1 Methanobacteriaceae archaeon 41_258
TTATAATAAAATCTTGGGGGTGAAATGTTTGAAAGTAGAGGAGCTTGTTAAAAAAGTTAAACTTGTCGATCTTAAAAAAGCGGCGAAGGAAAGGAATATAAAACTTGGAAGATGCCCCACCAAATTAAGCATAGCTAAGAAACTTCCCAAGGAAGTCCTCGAAGAACTTGCCTCCAAATCCGACTAAAGGGAATTTATCCAAAATTTTGTCATATAGGCAAAAAGACAGTCCACTCTGACGAAAAAAAGTGTGCGTAGAGGAAAAATCTTCTAACACATATAGAAAAGCATTTAAAGAAGAAGCGAAGGATGTTCAACTATTTGCAAGTGTTGAGGAATCAGAACCTGAACTGTTAGACCATGCTGATATTACAAGTAATGGGGGATCTGAAAAGGGCAAAAAAATTTGAAATGAACAATTGAATTTAAGCGCCACTAAAAGAATTTTGAATATTAATAACCGTTGGCCATCGCTTCACATAATCCCAGTGAACTATCCTGCCATTATGAAGAGCTCCACAAGGTAGTTTATCATCCTTATCCCTTCACTAGCAGATTCACACCCATCTATCCCCACATGGATCTTATCAATGTTCCTTGGGTCTTGTATTTGATAGATTTGAACACCCACCCCCTGGGGGTCTATTGCAAGTGAGTATTGGCATTTTATCCCCCCATCACGGTATTTGCTGATGAAGTTCCCATACAACCTACGGGCCTGCCACCATCCACATTGCAATATTCTCAATGGAGAGTAACTGGAGGCTTCACAATACCCTGGTAACACCCGATCATTTCTACCTCTCTACTATGAGCAAGTATTGCGATGAGTGTTACGATCATCGCAACAATCCACCCCATGTAATGCTCTATATATTGTTGAGAGCAAATTATAACTGATCACGTTCAAGACCCACTTGTGAGAGCGACCATATGATGTTGAGGGTCTTTGACATCGTATCCTCTCCCCTACCTAATGCCATGATTGTTTGTTGCTGATGGTGCAAGGACGCAAAATAGACCATATGGGGGGGCCTATCTCATATGGTGGCTTCCTTGTGAACTATCATATTCTAATTGGTGGGGGGGGCTTCCCCCATCCTTGGGAAAAATTTGATTCTTTGACCTCCCTGGCATGGAAGGTATCAGTTGGGGAGTAAATGTTTCTCCACAAGCCTTTGGACCATACACGGTCTCTCCATCCAAGATACGGAATGAATTCCCTTTTCTATCGAATGGTTTTCAGCTTACAAGCCCCCCAAGGGGGGGTTCCTCTTTCGAAAAAAGTTAAGTTAGATGCCCTCCGATTTTTTTATGCTATTCTTTTGCTTCCTGGTTTTGGTTTGAGTGAGTATACTTCTTCTATTTCTACTAGTATGGCTGCTTGTGGTTTTATTTTTTCGCCGAATCTTTCTTTGACCATCCTTTTGACTTCTTCGAAGTGTTCGCCTTCTTTTATTATTTTGCCTGTTCCTTTTATCATGTATCCATCGTAGTATATTGCTGAGCCTATGGCGACTTTTGAACCCTTTTGGATATTTTCCATGGTTTTACTGGCGAAGTTCACGGCGATGAGTAATTTTTCGTTGTCAAGGACCTTTGTGAAGCAGACTGGGGCCAGATGCGGATTCCCATCCTCAACTGTTGCAATCCAAACTAGAGGTTTTTCTTTATTGCAGAATTCATTACTTAACATTTCTTTGGCTTCTTCTGGCAATTTGACCATGATCTTCACCCCCACCTTTTTTATCTTCTTTTAAGATTATGTTATGATCTTTTACTTATACTCTCTCATGAGGAAAAATTTTACTATAGGAATTTTTCGCATAATTTTATTGCTTCTATCATGTCATTTTTTAATCTGATTAATCTGAGTTTTTGGATGTAATTTTTGGCATCTTTCATTCGCTTTGTGTTGGAAGCATTTAATATTCTTGGAATTAGGATTTTTTTCATTGCTTCTGTGAGTTTTTTCTTGTCGGTTTTTGTGGCGTAGCCCCTCTTTTTGAATTCCTTGCCTAACTCTTGGAGGCTTAATTGGTTTTTCAAATAATCTATTAGTTTTTCTCGGCAAATGATTAGGTCTGATGCTTTCACGATACCCGTAGGCTCATCTTCTGGTGAAGCTAATAATCCTGCCAGCGAATATGGGTAGGTTATATGTGATCTGAAGAGTCTTGAAAGGTCGTCTCCTTGGTCTTCACTCATCTTCTTGAAAAATAAAGGCACGTTAATTGTCCTGTTCATGCCTATTCTTCCAAGAAGTTCTAGGATAGCATAGGCTAAAATTTGCTGATTTTCAAGTTCTGTCTCAGAAATATATGATGCGACTTTGATGAGTGATTTGTTGGAGTGTATTATCCCTAGTGGCTCATAGAAGAACGCTAGTAGTTCTGCTCTCTGTTCTCTGGTAATATAATGTTGGGCTTCATATGCTATTTTCTTGTAATTCATGGCGTGCCATTTTTTGTCATCGAGCATGTGGGCGATTTCATGTGCAATCACGGCCTTTTTTGATTTTGAATTAGAAAATATGTCAAATGGTATTTTCTTGTTAGGTGTGGAGAATTCTATTACCGTTATAGTTCCTGCTATGCTTCGATAGATTCTTATTCCTATAGGGTATTTGGATACATGCCAGATCAGTGGATTATACTCAAGGTAAATTTCTCGTTTAAAATTAAAGTCTCTTAACACTTGATTTAATGCATTTTCCCAGCTACTTTTAATTTTTGTTAATATTCTTTCATCCACGCCCTCGACGGCCGCGGCCGCGCGTTCAGAAATACTCAATACCATAACAATATCCGAAGGTTAATTGTGTTGGATTAAGGCTATCCTAGCCTTGTTCGGGTCTTCTATTGAATGCTAAAAGTCCGACTGTTATTGGAGTCGGCTCCATTGTTACTTTAGCGCCTTTAGATTTGAATTCTTCGATCTTGGCCTTTAGGTTTTCAACTTCCATTCCTATGCAGAATAATCCTGGTTTATCCACAGGATTTTTAATGAGTTCTATATGGTTTCTTCTTCACCTTTCAATAATGTGATCATCCCCTTTTGATCCCAGGTCATACTGACTGTCTATTTTAAAGTCTATTCACTTCCAGTGTAAAATTTAATGGATTTATCCGTGTCAACTAGTATTTAATTTTTCATTCAAATATTATTTTTCCAATCCAAAATCCGGGTATCTTTGCACGTGGATATTGAAATAAAAGTAGCGATGATTGCCATCATTATTATTATCGTTGATGTCATTGATTGTTTTCCAGGTTTTTCTTGGGGCAATGTTTCATTTCCTAAGAATTTTTTATTAGGTACAACTGGTAATTTTTTGCCGGATATTTCATGTCCCAGGAACTTTATATTATCTGGCGAGCCCGTGGCTCCTTCTAATAGTCTTCCCCCGTCGAATGATGCCCATACCCTCACTTTTCCTTGGTTGTATTCATAGGTGATGATATCTCTTCTATGCAACCCATATGGGTCTGTGGCCGCGACTTTGAGGGCGGCTTTTATTGGATCATGATCGAATTCCTTGAAATTTCCTTGTTCGCAACAGTTAGGATTATTAGCTACTTTGACATACTCTCCTTCAGTTATATTGAATATACTGATTGTATTTGCCTCTATTCTCCCATCATAGGCTGTTAGTCCCACTTTTCCATCAGATGATTTGATGATGAAAAATCCCCACCGATTTTCCCTTAAAATACTGTTCGCCTTTTTCATGTCCTCTTCTTCTATCCTCTTTTTAGATACTATTTCACCTCCAAGTTCCTCCAATTCTTTGTTTATACTTGGATCATCATTCCCCCCAATACCTATTATCCAACCTTCTTCTGTTATGATAAGATGTGTGAAGTATCCACCATCCTCCTTATATTCATGTATTGCATCATAACCCATGAAATTCGTCTTATCTATTATCATATCCGCAGGATATTCAGCATCTCTTCTATATGATATAATATCATGATTATCCCCAAGACAAACCAAGACAAGACAGCAATCTCCTTGAATAAGTTGCGTCCCCCAAGATACTGATAAACCTGAAAGCAAAAAAAAAAAACTACTATAATTAAACATACTAGAGAAACTCTTAACCTTATCTTCCCAGACCCCCCATAAACAATAAAATAATATAATATTTATATCTGTTAATTTTATTGGGAGGTTTGAAGGTTTGAAATATAAAATTGTTTTAACCGTGGCTATAATCGCCATACTAGCAGGGACGCTAATATTTTACATCCCATTCAAAGAAAAGGAAGAGGAAGTAAAAATCCTTAACATATCTGCAGCTGCCAGGGAGTTTAATGCAGATAATGCCTTGACATTTAGTAGAGAAATATGCAAATTAGGACCTAGATACGGTGGCAACAATGCCGAATTAAAAGCTGCGGACATCATGGAAAAAAAAATTCGAAGAAAATGGTATAAAAGCCCGTAAAGAGAGAGTGGACCTTGGAGAGGGTGAGCACACATACAACGTCATTGGAGTCATCAACGGCACCAATCCAAACAAATACATTATCATAGGCTCACATATAGATTCACCAGGATTCTGTGAAGGAGCCACAGATGATGCAGCCGCTATGGGAATACAAGTCGAAATCGCGAGAATACTCGCATCTAAAAACTTCAAACCCGAAAAAACCATCCTAATCATAGGATTCGGCGGTGAAGAACTCTGGTTTAAAGGCTCTGAGGATTTCGTTAAAAAACACCCAGAAATAATCCGAAACTGTGACGCCATGATAGACTTAAACTGCGTAGGCGCCGGTGAAAACATATTCCTAACACAATATAGTTACCAGCCAAAACCAGTCCAAGGAGACCCTAAAGTAATCAACATAACTAAAGAATGCGCCCAAGAACTAGGCTATCCAGTCATCATTGGAGAAACAACATACCCCAGTGACACTTACCCATTCTACCACAACAACATCAAAAGAGTGCCAGTCTGCCAGGTGATGAGCCAACCATTTGAAGTAGCGCCATGGAGTTCAGAGAACACAGCAGACAAACTTGACCAAGAAGACGTCAAAAAAATGGGCGAAACAATAACACTAGCCCTCTTAAAACTAGCAGGATAATCCTCTCCAAAGTCGCTCACAAAAAAACTATAATACTGAAGAAAGACACAAACTCCCCATGAGAAAAATATTAGGAAGTGAATTCAATGAACCTATTATTATTGCTAATATTCGTGGTTATAATATTCATTTTAGCGTCCCTTTCTATAAAAATCGTGAACCAATATGAAAGGGGAGTTATCTTCAGACTAGGAAAAGTCATAGGCGTCAAAGAACCGGGTCTTCGCCTTATAATCCCAATTGTGGACAGGATGGTCAAAGTTTCTTTGAGGATAGTGACAATGCCCATACCATCACAGAAAATAATAACCCAGGACAATGTTTCAATTGATGTCGCGGCAGTGGCATATTTTAAGGTTGTGGATCCCTTGAAGGCTGTTATAGCCATAGAAGACTACTATGGGGCAGTGAACCAAATATCCCAGACCACAGTAAGGAATGTGATAGGGCAATTTGCCCTTGATGAAGTGCTCTCAGAAACAGCCAAGATCAACGAGAAGATCAAAGAGATCATTGACAGCCACAGCGAACCATGGGGTATAAATGTTACCACAGTGGAGATAAAAGACATTAAGTTACCAGAGGGCATGCAAAGAGCCATGGCTAAACAAGCCGAGGCGGAAAGGGAAAAGAGGGCTAAGATCATCACAGCAGAGGGGGAATACCTTTCAGCTGCAAAACTTGGAGAGGCTGCTGATGTTATAGCAAAACATCCTATAGCATTACAACTTAGGAATCTTCAAGTGCTCAGTGAGATAGCCACCGAGAAAAACTCCACGATAATATTCCCGGCCCAGTTCATGTCAAGTATAAATGATATAAAAAAGTTTATAGAAAAGGAGATGGAATCCCTAAAAGGGCTACGCTGACTCAGACGTTGAAGTATCATCCTTGAATGGGAGATTCGGCTCTATATAAGTCCTATAGATAGTTTCAAGGAATACTTTTATCATGTAGGTGTGTCTCACTAGGTATGATGGTCTTGAGTAGAATTTTAAATATGCTTTTACAAGTTTTCTTTTCACAATTTCTTTGCTCAAGCCCAGTTTTTCATATTTTATCACGGGATGGATCACAGTATACTTGTCCCAGTCCTCCTCTAGCAGACCTTCCTTTTTCAGTTTATAATAGATTGGTGTCCCTGGGAATGGTGTTAGAATAGAATACTGGCTATAGTCTGGGTCCAGTTTAATTGAGAAATCTATTGTCTTATCCATCTCCTCTGGCGTTTCACCTGGATAACCTAATATGAATGAGGCTATGACATCCACTCCAACATTTTTAGCAGTTTTCACAGCATCCTTTGCCTGTTGGAGTGTTATACCCTTCTTCATAAGATCCAGTATCCTCTGTGACCCTGATTCAACACCATAATAGATTGTGCTCATACCAGCAGATTTAAGCTTTTCTAACAGTGGCCTTTTCACCATATCAACCCTTGATGATGTCACGAAACTAACATCTATACCCCTTGCTTTGATTTCATCGGCTATGGCCTGGGCTCTCCTACGGTGTAACATGAACGTGTCATCAAGGAATGCGATCTCATGGAGTCTGTAATCATATACAAGTTCTTCGATCTCGTCCACGACATTCTCCGGGCTCCTGAAACGGAACTTTTTCCCCATGATAAGAGAAGATGAGCAGTATTCACAAGAGTATACGCAGCCTCTGCTTGTTATCATACCCCCAGCTTCCTCGTTTGATGTTTCATATTCATTAAATGGTACGAGATGTCTTGCGGGGAATGGGAGCTTGTCAAGATCCTTTATAAGTGGCCGTGGCTCGTTAATCTCTAACCTAGATCCTTTACGGTATGCGATTCCTCTAACGTCTTCCAGTCCTTTTTTGCCCTTTTTTTCATGCTTTTCCGCGAGATCGACGATGGTTTCCTCTCCTTCACCTATCACAGCTACATCAAGTTCCTTTAAACTTTTTAGGGTGTCTAATGGTAGGAATGTTGGATGGGGTCCTCCAATGACTGTGAGAACATCTGGTAGTAAATTCTTAATAGTTTTAATATATTTTAGGCTGTTTTTGATTGTTGCCGTGGTTGCTGTGACACCCACCATCAAAGGGTTGAATTTTTCTATTATACTAGCTATTCTCTCAGAGCCCCACCTTTTAAGGTCATCATCTATTATTTTAACAGAGAATGACGCCTTCTCTA
>LGEU01000064.1 GCA_001507955.1 Methanobacteriaceae archaeon 41_258
ATGTTCGTAACGTTCAAAGTAAACTTGACAGTTTCACCGAATCTTGGAGCCGTATTGTTAACAGCCTTCGTTATGCCAAGATCTGCTTCGGGTGGCACGTTTATTGTTATATTTTCTCCATAGTCGCCGTTGTAGTGGTAGCTTGTACCGCTTTGGTCTGTTATAAGACCGAATAACTGTGTTGTGCCTGTTCCTATAACTTTGAAGTACCATACTGAATTGAAGTTGGTTGCTCCTGGATTGTCAAGGCGCACATTATTACTTGTGCTAGTGCCATAACTTATTGTTACATTTAATGGTTGGAGTATAGTTGGATTGTAATTGATAAGTGGTAGATTAACTATGTTATAAGTTGCTGATGCTGTCTGTGATACTACTGTAACTGTTATTGTATCCCCTACTAGTGGTGTGGTATTATTTGCGGTTATGGAGAGTACATCATTACGGTTTTGTGATACGAGTTTTTGTACGTATAAGCTGCCTGTGATTGTGTCTGATGTTCCTGTGTTTGTCCCGGCGACTGTTACTGTGTAATTTCTTGATGTATCATATGCTGTGCTTGTTCTTGTTATTTCGATTAGGTATAATGCGTCTACTGTTGCACCTGCTGGTATGTCACCAAGGTTTTTTGTCGCGTTTTCGTTTGGTGCAAGGTTTATGTATGGGTTTGTTGTTGTCCATGTGAAGTTGGCTGTTACGTTAGTGGCTGTTGTCAGGGCGTTATTGGTGACTCTTATCTGTACAAGGTATTGGTTTGGGCCCTGGTTTACGTTATTGTGGTCTAGGCCTATTGTGTCCCATGATCCTTTTGTTAGTGTGAGTGTTCCAAGTTGGAAGTTTACTTCGGCTGAGCGTGTTTCATCTAGGTTTATGGTTTGTGTTGGTATTATATGGCCGGGTGCTATTGCCGAAACTATTAGGGTGTTTTCTGTTGAGTAGAATGAGATGTTATATTTTCCGTTTGGGTCTGTGATATTTGATGTTATAGTCGACCCTTGGGGTGTTTTCACGTCTATTGTGGCTCCCTGGAATGGTTCTGTGCTGTTACAGTAGGTTACTGTTCCGCTGATGAATGTATTGGATCCTGTTTGATTGTTTGTTGCATTTACTGTTCCAATGGCTAAGAAAATTAGTAGTAGTGAGATTGTGATTGCTAGTTTTCTAATTATTTTCACCCCCCTTTTACATTTATGAATATTATATTTGTATCAATTTTATTTAAATCTTTTTTAAAAATTATAGAAGGCATGGAAAAAAATTTAAAGGTGATATTTTTTTGATTTGGCGCTTTTAGATGTGTTTAATGTGGAACCGTGGATACTTTCGAATCTTTTTTGATTGGGGAACTAGTGGGATATTTCGGATTTATATGGAATCAGTGATTATACAATCGAAGGCCTTCACCTAAGATGATAGAGATCCAGAAGAAAAGTTTTTTAGATAAAAAATAAGAAGCGTGTTGGGTGGTGTGAAAATTTGGCTTTTTATCCTATAAGGCATTATAGGCTGTGTTTATATATTGTACTTGCTATATGTTCCAGGTTTCTTGATTCGTCGACTATGTGATCATGGGATACAATGTACAAGGGGAGTATGTTATCCTTGTAAAGTTTAATGGTGAAAAGTTGTCGTCCCATGCACATGGTAAACCATGCTAATTCATCTAGTTTTGTTTTGGGGGGTTAAATCTTGGCTTTAAGCATGGCTAATAATATAAGTTTTGGAGACTGCTGTCAAGTTAAATAAATAGGCCATATTTTGGATTTCTTGTAGGTATTACAACTGGAATAACAGTTTTTTGGGTGGATACGCTCCTAGTACTCTGGGTTGATTTAACTATTCGGAGAGCCAGTTTATATTACCATGGGTGCTTCTCCTAGTAGCCATGCCCCCACTATGGGGTTTTAGAGGGGGTTTGCTTAAAATCTTGGTGAGAGTATGTATTATCTGTAGTGTTGGTATTGGAACATCCTTAGGCGCGCGAATAGGGCCGGGGATAATTTTTATGCTGGTCGAAATAAGGCTTTTCTGTGGATAATATGGGAAAATATTGGCTTATATTGGAGAATCTGGGGAAATTTCAGAGGGTTTGGAAGAAGTTTGCAGGATGCTTTTGAAGCTTGGGAACTTTTGTTTATAAGGATGATGGGTGATGAGGTTCATCTTTCAGCTTCGGGTTGTGTGAGCACTGTTTACATTTTTTCGTTATAGTAAGAACCCTGATTATTATATCCCCGCGGAATTGCTCAAGCTCCCATTCAAAGATGATGAATTCCACCTTTTATTATCGGGAAATTTATTGTTCATTTATGAGAAGAACCTTAGCTACAGATTCCATTTAAAATCGGTTCGGGAGATGTTGAGGGTCGCCCAGGAGATAAGAATATATCCAATCTGGAACATACCCAAAAGGAGGAGATCAGTCCACCTTAAACGGTTAATCGATAACCTCACAGGGGGACATAGGAATTTCAATTGAAAAAACGGCCTATATGGTGGGGCTCATGAAATGATGAAAATTAAAAAAATATAATTCATCCAGTGTTGAATTATCACGAGCGACAGATTGCTTATAAAAGTTTAGGGAATATGCAAGGTTTAAACCACAAATTTTGAGAAAGTCATCCAATGAGTGATGAAGACCACGGTTTTTCTTGTTCCAAGTGATGGAGCGGACAATTTTCAAAGGGTAGTTTTGGAATCCCGATGGGAGGTGAACTTGCCTTTATGCTTTTTATAGGGTCTTTGGGATGCTCCTTTCTAATGGTTTGGGGGGAGTTCATTGTGATTTTACCGCTATATGATATATTTTCACTGAGTAGGTGCCAGGTGCCGTGCCAATGGGTACATTAAAGTAGATGTCCACTGGTATAATTGATTCTTCTAGGTTTTCGACCTTCCAATCTTTTTTCACGAGAGCATAGTCTTTCTTGAAAGGTGTTTTTGGTAATCCGGATCCATAATTGGCATATTTAAGGTTTTCTATGGGTATAATTCCTCCAGGCCCTTGAAGATCGCTCTCTGCTTTCACATATAAATTTATAGGGATGTTTGAAAGACTTTTAACCTGGAGTCCTTCTGGTCCTCCGGGCCAATAATATTCTCTTCCTGGTACTGCATAAACATTAAGAGTGAATGGATTACTTTCTGTCCCATTCCAGAATACTACTATTTGAACGCTTTCTGAGACGGTGACTGTGACATCTTGCGTTGCTGACGCACTATAAACAGGAGTTAAGAATAATGGGATTAGCGCTAAACTCATGAGCTTGATTATGGGGATTTGCATTTTTTATCACCCCCCCAAAGATTATAATTTTCTAATTTAGAATTTGGATGCACAAATTAATACAATCTTTCGTGATTATAATCACAAAATTTATTATCTAACTAACAATTAGTATTACAAAAGTTGTGCTTATATCCAATGACTTCTCAATGTTCGGAAAAACCAGTTTACTAAGAAACAGCCGAGGGCATTCACCTAGGAAAAGGTGAGGGTAGCGTTTATACCTTTTTTTTGTTCGTTATACTATCGTATAACGAAAAAATTTGAACCATCAATACGCACATCACTTTCAAAAAAGAGAAAAAAATATCACAGTGCTTCAGAGACTCTTGCCAAGATTGTAAGCCTTCTTCAAATTTTCATCTTTAAAAGAATCATTTCCTGGCATCATACCCCCAAGAATTCCATCTTTGCTTCTTTCACGCCCACACCGATCAACCTATCGTATAACATGATACGACGCATACTTTCAGCAATACCAACCTCTTCAAGATAGTCCAATGTATGGCCTGCCGAACAAATTACAACCGCTTTTTTAACAGCAATTCTAGTCTGTCGTTCTCCATTTTTGTTATAGTAGTAGGCGTATCCATACGTCCAAACCCTGTCAAACCAGCCTTTAAGCTTCGCAGGACAGTCACTCCACCAAACCGGATAAATAAAAGCCAAAACATCCGCCCTGTCAACCTTTTCTTGTTCCCTGATAACGTCTTTAGGTAGTGGCGCATCAGGATCAAGGCCAACTTCACGATAATGTTGCTCAGAATCCATCTTTGATTTAAATCCCATCTTGTAAAGGTCGCCGACTTCATAAGTATGTCCAGCCTCGCGAAGACCTTCTGTGAACGCTCGCAAAACCTCTTTACTAAAAAACATTTTATATTCACTACTCGGATCCGTGCTGATTCTAGCCCTTTTCATACCATTAACCATATACCTAAGATATGGAAGAGAGCCAAAAATAGACTATAAAGCAGAGTATGAGCATGAAATACCCTCAGATGACCCCCCCCCAGCACTGGTAAATGCTATATTCAAACCCAAAGTCTTCAAAGATGTGGGAGAACCCGACATGGACGGGTTTAAAGCCACTATAATGGACCTAATAGACCGGAACTACTTCAAAATAGAAACCAGAAAAGAAGGGAAAGATAAAAAAAATATTTTTAAAAATCAACGAAAACCTAGAGGGCCTAGAAAACTTCGAAATGGATGTGATAAGACTATGAGAAGATTCCAAAAAAATGATATAATACCTAGATGAACTCTCAAAGAAACTATCAGATAAAAATGAAGCCATCCATTTCAAAGACACTTATAGCAGATGGGAAAAATCCATTAAATTCCTAACCAAGAAAAAAAATATTTTCATAGACAAAGGCGCCAAGTACATGAGAATCTTCGGCGTAATAGGGGTTATAATAGGGATAATAGTAGCCTATTCCACAATACGGAATCCATTATCAGCAGCAAGATTTACATTCTTCGCTGCAATACTCCTCGAAGCAGCCTCTATAATATCATCATTACTACAGGAAGATATACCATGGCACTGGACACCCTCAGGGCAGAGAATATATTGAAAAATGGAATAACTTCAAAAGATACCTCGAAGATTTCAGCCTAATAAAAGAACATCCCCCAGAATCCGTTAAGATCTGGAACAAATACCTAGTTTATGCAACAGCCCTAGGAATAGCAGATAATGTTATAAAAGCCATGAAAATCCAAGTACCAAAAGAAGAGCTAGAAACGAATGACATGTACATATTCCATGACTATGGAGGATATGGATTGTTAAGCGGGGCCCTATCCACCGGCATGATCACAGCTGACATTGCAGAATCGGATACGGGTTCAGACATAGGTGATGTTGGAGGTGGAGAGATGGGCGGGGGTGGAGACGCCTTCTAAAAAAATAGGGTAGAGAGTGACCCCCCCAAACGCAATGATATCCATAAAATTTTTTTGCAATCAAACCTTGATACTATGAGGGGGACACTAATTTCTCCAAGTTTTCTGTGCAAGATCATGCCATGCACCTTTGAAGGAAAGGCAAGGAAAGAACAGCTCCAAGTTCTTTTGTAGAAAATCATGCCCCCCTCTCAAAAATTCAAGGCGCCTTTGTTGATACTCTGTCAAGCTCATAGTTTGCAATTGTTATACGTTGTTCCGCCATTAAAGAAAACCTTGATACGCTGACAATATCCTCTGCAAATTGAAGTATCACCTTTTCATCTTCTTTTTTAACTCCGAGATGATTTCCCAAAACAAATAATGGATTCTCCATTTTATCCGTTACTTTCCTCAAGTCTTTCCCATCTTCTCTCATATAATATATTTGATAGGAGCTAGAAAGTTCTCCCAACAATTCCCTGAGACCCTTTTTCGCCGTGAACCCCTGGATTTGTTTCAACCCACTCTTCTCCCGGTTCAAACTTTAAAGCCCTTTTTATAAGCCCCGCAACACTCCTCTCATCAAGCGACATCCCCATAAGCTCATCACTCTGAACTTTCACAACCCTGGGAGGGTTATGCTCCCAAAGGGTTTTAGTAGTAGTCCCAGATTGTGACTTGCCAATTTTCAATGTCAACGGTATACACTCTGATGCAGTATGTTCCAGGCCCGTATGGAATTTCTATTATCTCCCTTTTTCGGTCTGGATATTCTGTGGCTCCCCATTCAAGGGATCTTGTGGCTATGACTTCACCATCTTTTATAATATCTAGTTGTATAGTATTGGGCTGGTATGTTATCATTGGCACTGCTGACATCACAACCTTGAATTTGCTCCCTTCAATTGTAAAGCATTGGTAATCATCACCTGAACCTGTGAATGTCGCTATTTCATGCCATTCAGCACCTTCAACTGTCGATACCTGGGGACTCGAAGACCCGTCCCCCCCATTAATTGAAACCAGAGGCTTTAATTGGGATTCCTCTAATTTTACTAGGACCCCTATCATGAACCCTAAAATTGCAACTAGAACAAAACATGCAACTAAGAGCACTTTTGTCGAGGTCTCCAAGGAAAAACCACACCCCCAAAAAATTTTATTGTAGGAGATTGGCGCCAAAAGCTTGAATAATATCTCTTCTCCGCGCGATCCTCCTGCTGGTAGGGTATTCCACTAAACGGACTTTAAAGGTGTATCTCTTACTTATAATAGGGTGGGTTGCACATATATAACGGTTTCGATAGAAGGTTTGTCTTGTTGTTTCATTAGATTTTTGTTAAGTGGGAATGTGTATAGGGAGTATTAGGCTTCTGGGGAGCATGATGTAGATTAGCAAAAAATTTTGTCATGTACTCAACCCCACTAGATGAAAACTCCACCATTTAAGTAATAATGGCAGGAACCGTGCCTTTTTATCGAAGCTGGCAGTCACCTTTTGTGAAATCAACTCTAAAAGGGAGAAACCATGATGTTACTTGGTTGAATCATCGAAATGCTACAGTACCATCCTTGGGGGCTTATGCTAAATTTTTAGTATAATTCCTCAGATTTATGGGTATTCTCCCTTTAGGTCATCCAAAATTGAAATAATGCCACGTATAAGCCGTGAAGAAACAGAAAGGTTTATATAAAAGTTTTTTTGTTAATAGGTTCCTAGTGGTGTTTAGCATGAAAAAACAACTAATAGGAATTGGAACCATTTTAGTGGTTCTAACACTTATAAATAATGTTTCAGCGACCCAGCTATCATACAATGAAATTTCAGACGCATCAAAGAAAATAGCTGATCAAACACCTAAAACGGGCCAAATACCTGCCCAGGTCACAGTAAACAACAAAAGCATGACATTGGATGATTACTTGTATGCTGCAACAACCACTACAATAAACTTGAACAGTAATCAGAAAAAAAGCGTGAACACTAACAATTATAAACCAGCACCGAACCC
>LGEU01000065.1 GCA_001507955.1 Methanobacteriaceae archaeon 41_258
AAGCTTCTTCCATTACAATATCTAAGAGTTCCTGGGGGACTATCACCACACCTGACTCATCACCAAAAACATAATCTCCAGGTCTTACATCCACTCCCTCGCATTCCAATTCGATATTAACTTCACCCAAGGCTAGAGGTTTACCAGCGTTTGGAACAACCCCTTTTGAAAAAACAGGAAAATCTAATTTACTGATAGCATCAAGATCCCTGCAAGCCCCATATATGATCGTACCAGCAATCTTCTTTTTCTTAGCGGTTTTTGATGTTAATTCACCCCATACAGCATTATCATCCCCCTCTGCCATTATAAATATAACCTCTGATTCACTAGCATGGTCAATGGCCTTTACTGACGTCCCCCAATCATAATCCTTCGTCTTTGCCGTTACTATGGGTCCAAAAATTTTCTTCTTATTTAATGGTCTCAGGGAATGTATCGCACCATTATAACCAGAAATTTTATAGAGGGCATCAGAGATTTGGGGTGTTGAAAATCTAAAAAGGGGAGCTTTTTCACCAGCACTAAAACTTTCAAGAAGTCTCCTGGGTGATATTTTACCCTCTATCCTCATAAGATCAATCCTGTGGTGTTGTAACCTCTTCTACCATGATTTTACCAGCCACTACCTCATCTACACTGTGTATTGATCCGCCATACTTTTCTATAGCTTCTGTTATCTCCTCAAAATCTAAGTCGTTTCCTTGTATAGTTACTTTAATGTTCTCTGTTTCCTTGTCGATTTCCATGAGGGTTATGTTAACGCCCTCAACACCTTTAAGTTTGCTCAAGTATATCGCATAATATGGGATTATAGGATCATGGGGTTTTAGTATATCCAATACGATCCTAATAAGGCCCTTCGCCACCTTATTTTCCTCCAAAAATTTATTATCTTTTCCCTAATTTTCTCTATTAACCTAGGGAGTATTTAAAGTTTACAGCCCAAGTATGGGATGGACGTTAGCCTATTCTTTAGATTTATATATTAGTATACCATATAATATAGATACTAATGGTTATTAAAGGTTTTAACATGACACTGGGAAGATTACAGCGCCTGAATGAGGAACTAGAGGAACTTCGATATTGCAGTGAACAAGGAATACCAATTCTGATAGAAGGGAAAAAAGACGAGGAAGCTCTTCAAGAACTTGGAATCCATGGCAAATTCATAAAAATTTCAGGGTCATCATCAAATTTATCAGAAATTGCAGATTCAGTTGCCAGATCATCATCAATGGTGATAATTCTCACGGATTTTGATAGGAAGGGTAACCAACTGGCGAAGAGACTCCGAAGAGAAATAGAGAGCCTAGGCTGTTACCCGAATTTACAGATTCGCAAGAGGATAATGGGGATGACAAGAAAATACATAAAGGACATACAAAGTCTTCCCAAATACATACAGAGATTAGAGATGGAGATCTCCCCATACCCTTTCCAATACAACTCCATCTACTAACCACAATAAAATTATAGGGGGATTATCATGGGAAAAGAGGAAATAAGCACGACTAAATATCTTATTCATGCTCAAATTAATGCTAACGGGATTGTTGAAAAACCGGATGTGGTAGGTGCAATATTTGGACAAACAGAAGGATTATTAAGCAACGACCTAGACCTTAGAGAATTGCAAAAAACAGGAAGAATAGGAAGAATCAAAGTTAACATAACATCAAGGGGCGGTAAATCAAAAGGAGAAATAATAATACCCTCCAGTCTTGACAGAGTCGAAACAGCCATACTAGCAGCATCACTAGAGACCATAAACAGAGTAGGACCATGTGAAGCCTATATACAAGTTACAAAAGTTGAAGACGTAAGAGCCGTGAAAAGAAAAAAGGTAGTTGAACGTGCAAAGGAGATATACGCCAGCATGATGGAAGAAGTAACACCAGAAAGTCTTAAGATGATAGAAGAAGTGAAAGAGGCCATGAGAGTCCATGAAATAACAGAATACGGGGAGGATAAACTGCCAGCAGGCCCCAATGTAGCCACATCAGATGCTATACTCGTCGTGGAAGGAAGGTCAGACGTCCTAAACCTCTTAAAACATGGTATAAAAAATGCAATCGCAGTTGAGGGAGTGAACATACCCCAGACCGTCGCAGAACTAACCCGCAAAAAAACAGCAACAGCCTTCGTAGATGGTGACAGGGGCGGGGAGCTCATCCTAAAGGAACTCCTACAAGTAGCAGACATTGACTATGTTACGAGAGCCCCCAAGGGAAAAGAGGTGGAAGAACTCGGAAAAGATGAAATAATGGTCGCCCTCAGAAACAAGGTACCAGTAGAACAAATCTACCATGAACTGGGCATACCAGCGAAAAGCAAAAAAACAGAAGACAAAATGGTACTATTAAAGAGCATTCTCGACGAATTAGAAGGTTCAGGTAATGCTGAAATCCTAGATGATGCCATGAACATCCTAAAGGAAGTTAGAGTCGAAAACCTTTATGATGAATTAAAAAACGTCAACAACCACCCCTATGCAATAGTATTCGATGGCGTGGTAACACAACGCCTAGTTGACATCTCATATGAGAAAGGAGTGAAATACCTAGTCGCCATAAGAAGTGGCGAAGTTGTGAAAAAACCCCAAAACATCAAGATAATAACAAATAATTGAAGGATTTAAAATGTATGTTGATATGCGAAAAGAAACACTCGATGATATTGAAAGTACAGATGATATAAAAATACCAGAGGACCCCCTAGAAAGAGTTATAGGCCACGACAATATAATGCCAATGATCAAAATCGCCGCGAAACAAAAAAGAAACCTATTACTCGTCGGCCCGCCAGGTATTGGTAAATCACTCCTTGCACAGGCAATCTCATACCATCTCCCCAAACCATCCGAGGAGATAATAGTCGTACACAACCCAGAACAGCCAGAAAGACCATTCGTAGAAGTTAAAACCAGAAAAGAGATAGAAAACGAACTACTAGAAATGGAAATGGCTGAAGGAGAGCTTATAGACCCTCAAAGCGCTCCGGATGCCGTGGCGGAGAGGCTTGGGTTCAAATGCGTACACTGTGGTGAATATAGCAGCGCATATACCAGCATATGCCCCAAATGCGGAGGCGAAAAATTTGCCCACATCAACGCCAGACGAAAACACCTGGGGGACTTGCTGGGAATGTTCGAGATGAATTCAAACAACCTTAAAGTTCCCCAGAAGAGGGTTACAACAACAAGGATAATAAATGGTGTCGAGGAAGTAGTCATTTACGAAAGAGTAGGTGGAGACGAAATAAAAGTACTCGACCAAAGAGCATTAGAAAAAAGAAGACAAATGGTGGAAGAAAAGCCAAGGAATGTTATAGTACCATTAGAACGTAAAACATTCATCCAAGCCACAGGAGCCAGTGAAACAGAACTCCTAGGGGATGTGAGACATGATCCCTATGGTGGACACCCAGACCTCGGATCACAACCATATGAGAGGGTAGTGCCAGGGGCAATCCACGAAGCACACGAGGGAGTCCTGTTCATAGACGAGATAGTCCACATTGCAAACCTCCAGAGATACATACTAAGTGCAATGCAAGACAAGACATTCCCAATCATTGGAAGGAACCCCCAAAGTGCCGGGAGCTCCGTTAGAGTCGAAAACGTCCCATGTGATTTCATATTCATAGGAGCATGCAACATCATAGACTTACAATACATACTACCACCCCTCAGGTCAAGGATACAAGGAGAAGGCTATGAGATACTCATGAATACAACAATGCCAGACACCCAAGAAAACAGGGCAAAACTAGCACAATTTGTCGCGCAAGAAATAGAAATAGATGGTAAAATCCCCCCAGCAAAAGTAGATGCGATCGAACTCATAATAGAAGAAGCGAGAAAACGCGCAAGGGTCATCGACGACATGGAAGATTCATTAACACTCAGACTCAGAGACCTTGGCGGGGTAGTGAGAATGGCAGGCGACCTCGCAGTAATGGAAGGAAGCGAATACATAACTGGCAAACATGTGGAAGCTGCTATAAAAAGGGCCATCCCAGTAGAAGAACAGATAATAAAAAAATACAAAAGTTATGAGAACGCACTCCAAAAGGATCTTACAAGTTCCCAACACATACGCAAATCCCAAGGACACCATGAAAACATAGATAGAAGCTACATGTAGTCACCCCACCCAAGATCCCTGCGCGAATTGACGAGGGGTACTTGATATGAAGACTAAAAGTATCCTCAAAGACTTCCCTGAGATGATAGAGGATTATCTAATCGACCTAGAAATTAGAAACTATTCCCTAAACACCATAAAAATTTATAAATCCATCCTAGACAACTTTTACAGGTTCCTAACAGATGAAGAAAACTCGGATAAAAACATTCTAAGATCGTTTAAGAGATATATAAGATATTTGAAAAGGGATAAAAGGGTATCCCAAAACTACATATACCTCGTAACTATCGTCGTTAAAAAATTCTTCGAATTCCACAAAATGGACCACCTAAAAGATGTTAAAACCCCAAAAAGGGCGAAATCACTCCCAAAATCATTAAATGAGGATGAAGTGAAGAGGTTAATAAGAGCAGTGGACACTGATACTAGACAAAGAAAATTTACAAGAACAAGAGACAAACTAATATTATCCCTACTTTATTCTTCGGGACTCCGAGTCTCAGAAGTCGTGTCCCTAAAAGTAAACGACATAGACCTCAAGGACAGAACCATAAGAATAAGGGGTAAAGGCAACAAAGACCGCATAGTACTATTCGACCAAAAAACAAAAAAATTACTCAAGGAATACCTCCACGAAAGAAGCCAGGAAAGCGAATACTTATTCCTAAACCGTTTCGGGAACCCGCTAACACCACGCTATATCCAGATAACAATAAAAAAATATGCAATAAAGGCAGGCATCAAGAAAAAAGTGACACCTCACATCCTAAGACACTCATTCGCAACACACCTTTTAAAAAATGGGGTTGACATAAGAGCCATACAACAACTCCTAGGACACTCCAACCTTTCAACGACACAAATCTATACAAGCGTAGACATGGGAACACTCAAAAATCTCTATGACAGGGCCAAATTACTTTAATTTTCCCCACAGGGGTGGGTCCTGTAGGCTACAAAAAGGCAAAAATGTTATCTTAGGTTTAGAAGAGCAAAACTTATATAAAAAATGATATATTAATAAATCTAAATATATAGTGGAGGTGTTTTATGGTATTACAAGAACTCGCCGATTACATAACTTACAAGCTCCTGGGACTTACACCATCCTCCCACCTTGGCAGTGCGGTGAACTTCTTTATCTATGACACCATAAAAATATTCATACTCCTCACAATCCTAATATTCGCCATATCATTTATCAGAACATATATACCCCCGCATAAGGTCAGGGAAACCCTAGAAAAGAGGCATGAATACACAGGGAATATAGCAGCGGCCCTTGTAGGTATAATCACACCATTCTGCTCATGTTCAGCGGTACCATTATTCATTGGATTTGTTGAAGCAGGAGTACCACTAGGGGCAACATTCTCATTCCTCATCTCATCACCCATGATAAACGAAGTGGCGATAATACTCCTACTAGGTTTAGTTGGCTGGGAAATAACAAGCATATACATAATATCTGGTCTCATAATAGCCATAATCGGTGGAATAGTCATAGGAAGATTAAAACTGGAAAACCAACTTGAAGATTATGTTTATGAGACCCTTGAGAAGATGAAAAAACTTGGAAATCCATCTGCTGAAACACCAGCCCCCACACTAAATGAAAGATACATAATAGCAAAAAACGAGACTAAGGACATTCTAAGGAGAGTAGCACCCTATATTATTATAGCCATCGCTATAGGCGGATGGATTCATGGATACGTGCCACAGGATTTCCTACTAGAATATGCCGGTCAAAGTAATATCCTAGCAGTCCCAGTAGCCGTCCTTATAGGGGTTCCATTATATTCAAATGCTGCAGGCACCATACCTCTAATATCGGCCTTGATCGAGAAGGGCATGGCTACGGGAACAGCACTAGCACTTATGATGTCAATAACAGCACTTTCACTCCCAGAGATGATAATATTAAGAAAGGTTATGAAACCGAAACTCCTTGGATTATTTATAGGTATACTGGCAATCTCCATAATAATAACCGGTTATATTTTCAATTTTATAATAGGATGAGGTGAAAATAACATGAAATTAAGAATATACGGTGTAGGATGCGCAAATTGCGAAATACTTGAAAAGAATGTTAAAGAAGCCGTGAGCGAACTTGGAATTGATGCAGAAATCGAGAAAATAGATGATATAGATGCAATATTAGAATCAGGTATAACAGCCCTCCCAGCATTCGCAATAGATGGCGAAATAAAAGTTATGGGTAGAATAGCATCCAAAGAAGAGATAAAAAACCTCCTATCATAATGGTGATATTAATGGCAAAAGAAGAAAAAGGTTTCGAGGCCAAAATTAAGGCCATGACAGCAGGAGGATGCGCATGCATGACAGGCATCCTGGAAAAGAAAGCCTCAACCCTAAAAAAGGTAGTATGTAAAGGGTGCGGTAAAGTTTTCAGAACCAACAGGGACACAGAATACTGTTATGATTGCCAAAAGAAACTAAGTCGATAAATATGAAGATTGCTTTCATCGGAGGAGGAAGAATCGTAAAGATAATCCTAGAAGGACTTAAAAGAGCCAATAGATTACCTAAGGATATTTCAGTTTATGACAAGGACAAAAAAGCCTTGAAAAAACTGGAAAAGTTTTCAATAAAAACAGGAACAGATAACAGGAAAGCAGCAGAAGCAGACATAATATTTTTAGCAGTCCATCCTCCTATTATAAAATCTGTCCTCCAAGAAGTAAAAGGATCCTTAAAAGACGATTCCATAATAGTATCACTCGCTCCTGAAGTAATATAAAACAAATGCGCAACCAGACAGGATCCCGGAAAATGGCCCGGATAATACCCAACGCACCCTCCATAATCAACAAAGGACACAATCCAATCACATTCTCCAACGACATGACCAAAAAAGAAAAAATGAAACTCTTAGAGATCCTAGAGCCTCTAGGAGAATTCCCAGAAGTCGAGGAGGAAAAACTTGAAGCATATGCTGTTATAACAGCAATGGGGC
>LGEU01000066.1 GCA_001507955.1 Methanobacteriaceae archaeon 41_258
ATCCCAGCAGTAGGGTTGGCATTGGCTAGGAAGACCCCACCAAATATGATTATTATTGGTATGAGCATGTAGACTATGCCTACAACGAGGACTTTGAGTCCGTCGATTAGCATGTCACCCCATTCATCAAAGTCTGGAAGTTCATCGAAACCGGCTATTGTGGCCTTAAGAACTCTTAGATTGTACCCGACAACAAGGAATACTGGAATTATCAAGAAACTTATTAGGTTCAATATTCCTAATATTAAGACTTTATTCAAATCCGATCCTGGATAATCAAGGGCTTCCCCTACAATTTCACCAACTTTCATGTTTTTATACCTCCTAAATTACCATATCATTTTATTATATATGAGGTGATCCAATTAAATTGGTGTGAAATTGGAAAAATAAGCAATCAGGAACCCCCCTTATTATACGATATTTATGTATTGGTGGTCATATAGAGGTTAACGACTTACATGAAAAACCTTATAATTATATTCTGGGGAGTGAGAAAAAAGAGATGTGTTTTTATTTTTTGAAGCATGGTATACATACTATCTTTCCATTTTTTATCCTTGCGCGGTGTTCTGCTACTAGTTCTTTACATTCTGCGCATCTTAGTGAATTATAGATTGTTGCTTCTTTTGGGGGTTTTACCTTCACGTCTTTAATGGTGAAGATTTCATAGGGGTTCATTTCAAGGATTTTTTCGGGTAATTCCTCTCTCTTGGCTTTGAATTTCTCCATTAATTCTTGGACACTTTTATCTAATGATATTCTGATACTTTCTCCTGTTTTTCGATCTATGAAGGTGTAGACATGTTTTCCATAATCCTTGAAAATTAGGTTTCCTTTGCCGAACGTGCACCCAGTCATGAATTGTATCGCATCTATACTGCAACTGTTATTTTCTACTATGGCGACGATTTCCTCATCCTTGGATTTCCCGAATTTTTCAATTACGATTTCACCGATTTTGAATCCAATTGCTGTCCCCGGGCAAGAATGGCCATGAAAATCGACGATATCATCATATTTCATTTTTCCACTCCTTGGATGTTTTCAATAGACTCTATAAAAACTTTGTTATTACTTCGTATTTAAATTTTGGAGGAAAGTGTAATAATATATGTTTATATATTATTATGATATATTATTTTTTGTTGATTAAGGAGAGGGAGGTGTAATTGGATTGCAGAAGAATATTGTGATTCTGTTGTTCTTAGTGGTTTTCATGGCTTCTATGGGGGCTGTTTCGGCTGAAGAAAACAGTACATGTGAAATAGGCATAAAAGTGAACTATGAATACCAGGACCAGATAAACCCGACAATAGAACTTGCAGACCCAAACGGACCAATAAACTATCAGAAAGCATTCGACCCAGCAGCAAACATCACAAAAATAACATTCCGACACCCACAACCAGAAACAAAATTCAACATAACAATAAAAGCACCAGGATACCAAGCAAAAACCCAGGAACTCACACTAACAAAAAACCCAACTGATCCAAACGACCCAAAATACTACGCACACCTAGAAATACTAATGCAAGCCACAGAAGCCTACAAAATAGGAAGAGAAGTAACCAAGAAAGCCGACCAAATCCTAAACTTCACCAAAACCGGACAAGTACTAGTAATAACAACAGCAGGCATAGTTAAATATAAAAACAGCACTTCAGAGGATGCGATTGAAGGCATATTAAATGAAGCGAAAAACATTGTCAGTTATGGTAAAGGAAATCTCATAGTACTCAAAAAAACGGCCATTGACCCGTTAATATTTGCATTTGTTATCAGAAAAGGCAATGATCTCATACTAGCCTACTATATCAACAACACCCTTATATACCATGGTACAATTTCCCAGAACATGACACAAGGGCAATGGAACAACTTTACACAAAAAATAGGGAATGACGCATTCCCAATAGCGAGCCTAGCCAACGCTTGGGCTATAGGAGCACCCATAGACTTGTTGAAACAGGCCGCGTTCCATGGACATTTATGTAGTGGGTGTATAAGCGGATATGCGATGAGTAAAACAGTCTACATATATTATCCTCCTATAGTGGACTTTTCAACAGGATCTCCAATAGAATTGACAAGTTATATGACGATAGGCGTGCCAGGAGGATCAGATGACGACGCACTAATCCTCGCACTCGACACAACACCCGGAAAAAGATCATATATGGGTTATGGAACCAACAACGACACAAGTCTCGTGGGTTTCATAAGATGGAGCAGCCAGGCAAAAAAGGGAACGCTCATTGTCATGAAATTCGATGAAAATGCTCTTAAAGCCACATTCAAAAATGAGACAGGAATAACAGTAGTAGATGACACATTATCTGAGCTCAAATTCAATGCATGGTTAGTGAAAAAAGTTACAATGGATCCAACATCAGTGGTTACAATTGTCAAGGAACTGGAAAACCTCACAGAAGAACAATATTATTACTTGGTAGGCAAAGAAGTCAATTACGCCCAGGTAAATGAAACACACGGCCTCGACGTGGATTACATTAACAGTCTCAACCTTCCAATGGCAACAAGGGCGAACAACACACCACAAGGAACCACTTTAGGTTATGAGGATCTCAAAAAAATAGGGGAGGATGCAGCGAAACTTGCAAAGGAAATTTTCATGAACGAAAAAGGAATCAACCTACAAAGGGATGATCTGAAGATCGCGGTTTTAACATCAGCAGGCTACGTTTACCTCAACGGCCAAGCCACAGATCCATGTTACGATGGGATATTTGAAGTTCTAGGGGCGAGACTTAGCAGAAAAAACCTTTTACCCATACATCAGCCATTCTACAAGCCACTCTGGTTCACATTCACCTTGAAAGGATATGATACCCTATATTCAGTTTTCATAACCTATGATCCTACAACAGGACAACTAATAGCAAAGGGATCATCTAATGGTACGAAGGTCAATGACATCGGCCCAAAAGCTTTAAATGACCCTGTAAAAGATGGTGAAAATGCGAAAATATTCGGATCAGTCTACTTCAACATTGAAAGTATAGCCAATGCATGGAAACATGATGTACCATACGACCAGCTAATGGCATTTTTATTCCACAACCATGTATGTCCAGGGGTACAACCAGGATTCTTCATAACAGAATATGTCCTTGAAAAGTACCCACTCACAGAAGGCCAAAAATACTTATGGTTCGGTACAAGCATTTATTGCAAAGATGATGCACTCCTCTACTTAATGGGTGTAACACCGGGTACTGGCACATACTTTGCAAAGAGAGTACTCCAACAAGAAATAGTATCTCCAATGGTCCCAGGTGGAAGCGAAGAAGGCATACTAATAATCTGGGATGAAATAAACAATGTGGGGAAAGCCATTTCAATTACTTTCAAATGGCCAACATTCGATCTAAGTGACTGCAAAACAAGAAACGCAATGTTCGAAAAATGGGCGACAGCCTTCATAATGCTCTACAAAGGCGAAACACCAGTTTACATGAGCACACCAATGATATTAACAAAAGAAAGTGAAAAATGGATAACAAGTGAAGAAATGAATTACATTGTATCTGGCGCAGCTGGAAGTCCATTGTCATTTTTAAGGTCAATACCAGATCGTCAATTCTCTGACCTAGTACCCGGCACTCCAGGTATTCCAGGTGTTCCAGGTACTCCTGGCGTTCCAGGTACTCCAGGTACTCCTGGTGATTCGGGTACTTCTGGTGGTGTTTCTCCTGGTTTCATTGGTTCCTTTGTGGGTGCTGTTTCAGGCGCCGCTAGTGTTTCAGCCGCGGCTTCTCCCGGCTCTGGAAGTGGACAGGGTAAGGCTTATGAGGTTACAAGGGCTTCTACAGGTACTAAGTCAGCGGGTGCTGGATGGTACATCTATGGAATCATCGGAGGCCTTATACTAGTTGGACTGGCAGCTTTCGGATTCCTTAGAGGCGGCTTCAAAACCTAAACCCCCACAATTTTATTTTCCCCCCTATGAATGAACTTTGAAGTTTTAGAATATTCTTTTTTCAAATGTTTATTCTATTATAGCTTCTTTGAAGAACTGTGGCAGGAGAGAACGGTATAAAGGGCTTCTGAATAGCATTGTTATATTTGCGTCGAGGATATAAGTGTAACATTCATCGTCGTGGGCGCGCATACCCCGGCCGTAGGCTTGCATTAAGGTCATAACTGTCTTGTAAGCATACCATCTCTTATCTCTTTGTTGGCGCATGTTAACTTGTTTGTCGCCGAGATAAGGGAAGGGGATCTTATAGATTACCTGGAATCTGCACTTGTCATAGGGTAGGTCTACACCTTCGCTCATTGAGGGACTTACAAGCACGAGCGGCTTTTCACTTTTCTCAAAAAAGCCTAATACTTCTTCGCGGTTGTGAGTGTCATGGCCTATGAGGCGGTTATCAAGGATATTCTTTAGTATGAACTTTTGGCAACGATAATTGTGAGTGTGTATAAGTCCCTTATCATACTTGTGCCTTTCTAGTATCCTTTTTAGTGTAGGGATTGTTTTTGGTGCTGTGTCCTTTATCCTATTTTTTGACATTCTTCCGATAAGTTTTAATTCTATTGGTCGTCTAGAAGCCGGGAATGGGCTGTCAACCTTCAAGAAGAATGATTCTTTGGGGTTTATGCCGAGCCATTGGCAAAACATCCTATCTGAGAGTATTGTTGCGCTCATAAACAAGCATGTATCTGCATGGGAAAAAAGATAATTTGGAGCGTATTTATTGATTTGCAGTGGCTTGAAGGATACTTTCTCATGGTTTGTGTCGATAATCCAATTTTCAGGTTCTTTTTCCAAGCTCTTTTTAAGTTCATCTAGACGTTTTATCATCCTTTTTATCCTATTAGCTCGCCTTTGAGGCATCTGACTCTTGTCAAGATCCTTGTAATCCTGGGAGATGGCTTCGATTGGAAGTATCCATTCTCTGGGGTCATCTTCCTCGAACATCTCGGCAGGTATTTTCTTTTTTGTGTCCTTTTCCAGCCTTTTATTGGAGAGATTGACCTCGAGTCTTTGCATGAGTTTGTTTTCTATATTATGGGCCTCGTCCAATACCATTAATCTTCTTTTTCCAAAGTGGCCTACATAATTGAATTCTAGGAGGGCGTAATCGTAGTTCATTAGGGTTATGGGACTGCTTATAGCATGGGCTTTTTGTTCCCAGTACTGGCAATGTTCCTTTGACCTGAAATAGATTTTGTTTCCATGAGAGTCCTTGAAAGCTTCTTTGAAAAATAGTGTTTCACCGCGGCTGACACCGTAAGGGCACTGAAAATTCTCAGATGATGGTGTGGTCTGGCACACCCCAATGTCGCAGGTAGATTCGAAATCATCACTTTTACAATAAAAATTTGACCGGCCCTTAACAGTCGGGATCCGGAATTCCCTAGCATATTGATCTTGCAACTGTTTTGTCATTGTAAGGATATATGCTGGCTTGTATATTCTCGTGAGTGTTGTTGCTATCGCTGATTTTCCTGTTCCAGTCCCGGCTTCTAATATAATATATTTGTAGCCTTCTTCTATGGCCTCGTAGATGTCATTTATTATATCTAACTGTCCAGGTCTTGGTTTGGGGAATGGGAAATTTTCTATGATATTATCAGGGATGTGGGGATGTTCTTCTTTTTTAAGAGTTCTTCTTTGGATTTTGTCTGGGAACATTAGTCCTCCTTTATCCCTTTTACACATGCAGTTTTTCTTTAACATCCCACATTTAGGACATAGAATGGTTTTTTCCATTGTCTTTTTTATTATCGGGTAAGATATATAATAGTATAGGCTAATAGTAATTTTGGTGTTTAGATTGGGTGGAGGAAAGCTTATTGGTGTTGGTGTCGGGCCAGGTGACAGCGAACTTCTCACACTCAAAGCCGTTAGGATTATAAAGAGTGTGCCAGTAATATGCGCGCCAAGATCTTCCAAGAATAAACCAAGCAAGGCTCTTTCAATCATCAGGGACATGCTCACCAGTAGAGATGATTACAAGTTACTTGAACCGGTTTTCCCTATGACAAGGGATATTAGCGAGCTTGAACGGCACTGGGACGAGGCTGCCAGGCTCGTTGCCAGTGAACTAGAAAAGGGGTATGATGTGGCATTTGTAACACTTGGTGATCCTTCGTTGTATAGTACGTTTTCTTATCTTCAAGAGCGTATAGAGAATCTTGGTTTTGAGGTTGAGATGGTGCCTGGGGTGACATCATTTGCAAGTTGTGCTGCTAGCGCTTCCATGGCACTTGTCGAAGGTGACGAGATACTCGTAGTGGTTCCAAGAGTTGATGAAAGATTTAAAAAAATAGCACCCCATGTAGATACTTGTATTATAATGAAAAGTCCAAGGTCTGGAAGCGAAATAGAGGATATAATAGATGAGGATCCGCGGGAGAAGAAGATAGTTTCCTTTGAAAATTGTAGCATGAGAAATGAGACAATCCAAGAGGGATTCATGAAGAATGGAAATTATCTTTCAACAACAATTATAAAATTCAAAAAATAAAGGAATTTTGGTAGAGGGAACCTTATATTACAATGTCTTCAATTTGACCTTTTGAACGGGAAGATTTTCCAAAACTGCTTAACTTATTGTGGGAATCATTTTTCAATAATTTTACCTTGTGCAAGGGAGTGTATAACCATAAAATATATATATTAGTATATTTGAATACATGGAATTATGAATCAGAGGTTAGGGTTTCTCGAAAGGTATTTAACGCTTTGGATATTCATTGCAATGATATTAGGGGTATTGTTAGGCTATTTCATGCCTTGGGTATCTTCTTTTATCAATCAGTTCCAGATTGGGACTACAAACATTTTTATTGCTATTGGATTAATTTTGATGATGTATCCTCCACTT